>JAHFKQ010000007.1 GCA_023245265.1 Candidatus Collierbacteria bacterium | reverse complement strand
TCTCAAAAAAATCAATATCGAAGACGCCGAAAGAGCCGATGAAGTCTTTACCACTCTCATGGGTCAAGAAGTCGCTCCCCGCAAAAAGTTTATCCAGTTACACGCCACCAGCGCCAACTTAGACATCTAAAATGAAAACCTACATCTTCGGCCATATCAAACCCGATCTCGACTCCGTCGTCGCCGCCCTATCTTTTACCGAATATGCCAAACTAAACGGTGTCGAAAATCCCACCCCGGTAATCATCGATGCTCTCAACCCAGAGACCAAATTTGTCTTTGAAAAATTTAGCGTCACTCCACCAGCTCTTATTAGCGCCACCGACATTCTCCCTGAAGATCGGGTCATTTTGGTCGATCACAACGAAGCCGACCAAAGATTAATTGGACTTAATCCTGAACAAATTATTGGCATATACGACCATCACAAAGCTAGCCTCTCCTTATCTCAACCAATCGAAATTGTTATCCTGCCCTTAGGTTCATCCAATACCGTTGCGTGGTATTTATTTAAAGAATTTAACTTTTCAATCAACACAGAACTTGCCAAACTAATGCTTTCCGCCATTCTTTCCGACACCGTCGGACTTAAGTCCTCCACTACTACCCAAACCGACAAAGACGCCGTTGCCAATCTTTCCACCCTTAGCGGCATCACCGACATCGAGTCGCTTACTCTGGAAATTTTTAAGGCCAAATCGAATATCTCTGCTTTATCAGACGAGCAAGTCGTCTTGAATGATTACAAGATCTTTGATTTTTCCGGTCACAAAATATTAATTGGTCAAACCGAAACAGTGGAGCAAGAAACGCTTCTTACGGCCCGGAAAGCCGGGATTTTAGCGGCACTTCAAACAATTAAAGAGCGTGAAGGGGTCGAATACCTAATTTTAGCTATCACCGATATTTTAAAAATTAACACCAAACTACTTCTCAACGGAGTAGGGGAGACCGATCTGGTCCAAAAGGCCTTTGGTGGTCTGGTCGTTGACAATATCTTGGATATCGGCCCCAAAATGTCCCGCAAAAAAGATATTGCCCCTTTAATTGAAAAAGCGTTAACACTATAAAACATTAAAACTCATGGACGAAAACGACCTCAAAGACCAAGATCAAGAAATTACCAAATCGGCTCCGGTCGCTGACGAACAAACCGAGTGGGGCTTGATACGCACAACTCCCATCGTTGAGGAGATGGAGCGGTCTTACCTAGACTACGCCATGTCTGTTATCGTCGCTCGTGCTCTGCCAGATGTGCGTGATGGTTTGAAACCGGTTCATCGTCGTATTTTGTTTGCCATGAAAGAGATGGGACTAACCCACAAAAGTGCCTACAAAAAGTCTGCCAGAATCGTCGGAGAAGTTTTAGGTAAATATCATCCACATGGTGACCAAGCCGTTTACCAGACCATGGTTCGTCTGGCTCAAACTTTTTCCATGCGCTATCCTTTGATCGACGGTCAAGGAAACTTCGGTTCCATTGATGGAGACTCGGCGGCCGCTATGCGTTATACCGAAGCCCGTCTCAGTAAAATTGCCGGTGAAGCCTTGGAAGATATTGATAAAAAAACCGTTGACTTTGTCGACAACTTTGACGGTTCTCAGCAAGAGCCGACCGTTCTACCGGCCAAACTTCCCAACTTGCTACTCATGGGTTCGGATGGTATTGCCGTCGGTATGGCTACCAAGATTCCTCCCCATAATTTGCTGGAGGTTGTTGATGCCATCAAAACGCTCATTGACATGAGTAAAGTCTCGGTCACCAAAGAAGTTAAAGACGAGGACCTGGTCTCCGCTCCCTTCAAGCATCTGGTTGGTTCTCTCGACTCGACCGTCGAAATTGAAGACCTGGTCAAACACATCAAAGGACCAGACTTTCCCACCGCCGGCATCATCTATGACACCGCCGAGATCAAAAAACTTTATGCCACCGGTAAGGCCAGCATTATTGTCCGGGGTGTAGCCGAGATCGTCGAAAAGAAAAATGGCCGATTCCAAATACTTATTACCGAACTGCCTTACCAAGTCAACAAAGCCAAACTCATTACCAACATTGCCGAGCTGGTCAAGAAAAAACGCCTCGATGGCATCGCCGACCTTCGGGATGAGTCCGATCGCAAAGGTCTCACTGTGGCCGTCGATCTTAAAAAAGATGCCAAACCCAAAAATGTTTTAAATAACCTTTATAAACTCACCGAACTGCAAACCAGTTTTCCCGCCAATGTGGTTGCCCTGACTTCCGATGGGACACCCCATCTTCTCAATCTCAAACAGATCTTGTTGGAGTACACCGTTCACCGTCAAGGTGTGATTGTTCGTCGTAGTCAGTTTGAGCTAAGAACCGCCATGGATCGCGCTCATATTCTGGAAGGACTTCTCATCGCCCTTAATAGTATCGACGAGGTCATTGAAACCATCAAGAAAAGTCCCGATAGTGAAACCGCCAAGACCAATCTTATGTCCAAGTTTGGTTTGTCGGAAATCCAGTCCGTCGCCATTCTTGACATGCAACTTCGGAAACTGGCCGCTCTGGAACGACAAAAGATCGAGGCCGAGTATCAGGAACTTAAAAAACAAATTGATCGCTTGATCATTGTTCTCAAAGATCCCAAAGCCGTTCTTCAAATAATTAAAGACGAAGTTACCAAACTGGCTCTCGACTACCCGGAAAAGAGAAAAACCAAGATTGTCGCTAATGCCCCCGGTACTTTCTCGGAAGAAGATCTTATTCCGGCGGAAGAAACCATTGTCGCTATCACCAAGTCCGGGTACATCAAACGCATGCCCCTCGATACTTTCCGTTCCCAAAAAAGAGGTGGTAAAGGTGTCGCCGGTATGACGGTCAAAGAAACCGACGAGATTCACTTATTAACGAACGCCAACACTCATGATCGTCTTCTCGTCTTCACCAGTAAGGGCAAAGTTTTTTCTCTTAAAGTCTGGGAACTGCCCGAAGGTAGCCGTACCAGTAAAGGCCAAGCCATCATTAATCTGATCAACATCGAGACCGATGAAACTATTCAATCGATTCTTCCCATGGCTTCCCAAGTGTCCAAGGGAGAATTTTTATTCTTCACCACCAAGTCCGGGGTCGTCAAACGCACCGCTCTTAGTAAGTATGAAAATATAAAGAGTAACGGTTTAATTGCCATCAAACTCACTGCCGGCGACAGCTTAGTCTGGGTCAACAAAACCTCGGGTAGTGACCATATCTCTCTCGTTTCCAGAGAAGGCAAATCTATCCGTTTCAAAGAAGTTGATGTCCGACCTACCGACCGAGACACGATGGGTGTTCGAGGGATTCTCTTGAAAGGCGAAGATTACATTATTTCCATGGAATCTTTCCCTCCCGAAGGTCCCGTCTCGACCGACAAACGAGTAAAATTCTTCCGTGATTATTTGATTGTGACCGAAAACGGCATGGGTAAGCGCACCCCCCTCGAAGAGTATCCGGTGCAAAACCGGTCCGGTCAAGGCTTAAAAGTGAGTGAAACCACGGACAAAACCGGCAAGGTTGCCGGGGCTCTGCTGGTCGATCAAACTTCCGAAATGCTGCTGATTACTACTTCTCAGGGCCAAGCCATTAAACTCCCGGTCAAAAATATTCCTAGATTGGGACGAGCCACCCAAGGAGTCATCTTAATGAGATTTGCTAAAGAAGGGGATAGTGTGGCCGCCGTTACAGTGATCTCTGATTCTGACGAAGAATAACCATTTTTGGGGACGACGACCAAAATAAATTGTAGCAGAAAAAAAGATAGACTTGTTTTTCTTGGTAAGTCGCCCCATTATTGATAAATGAAATATATTTTCGTTTCCGGTGGAGTGGTTAGCGGTCTAGGGAAGGGGATTACCTCGGCCAGTATTGGCCTTATTCTCAAAAATATGGGGGTTGCTGTCACCAATGTCAAAATCGATATGTATCTCAATGTCGATGCCGGCACCATTCGCCCCCAAGAACATGGCGAAGTCTTTGTCACCGATGATGGTCTGGAGACCGATCAAGATCTAGGGAACTACGAACGCTTTATCGGCGAAACTCTGACCAGAGATAACTATATTACGACCGGTCAAATCTACCAAACCGTTATTAACCGCGAAAGGGCCTTTGGTTATGGTGGAGAGGATGTCGAAGCTGTCCCTCATGTCACCGATGAAATCAACCGTCGTCTATTTCTGGCCGGCCAAAAAAATCACGCTCAGGTGGTTATTGTGGAGTTGGGGGGGACAGTAGGGGAGTATCAAAACGGCATTTTTTTTGAAGCCAGCCGTATTCTGCGTTTGAAACAACCGAGAGATGTTCTCCAGATCCATGTCACCTATTTACCTTTCCTTAAAAATATTGGCGAACTCAAAAGTAAGCCGGCTCAACAATCGACTCATATGCTAAATGCCATGGGTATCCAGCCGGATTTTCTGGTTGCCCGTAGTGAAAAAGCCATCGATGCCAAAAGAAAAGAAAAACTGGCTGTCTTTGCCAACTTGCACGATGAAGATATCATTGGCGCTCCTGACCTCCCCAGTATTTACCAAGTGCCCCTCTATATGGACGAGCAAAAGTTTGGTGAAAAAATTCTCCGCAAACTTCATCTTCGGCCCAAACCTAAAGCTCGCTATCTTGCCGGCTGGAAAAAATTCGAGAATCTTCGTTCTCAAACCAAAAGAGAACTCAAAATTGCCATGGTAGGGAAGTACTTTGCGACCGGTGATTACAAGCTTTCCGATTCCTATATCTCGGTGATCGAAGCTCTCAAACAAGCCGCTTGGACTCAAGGGGTTGAACCCGTTCTGGACTGGGTCGATAGTGAAGAGCTAGAAAAAAATAAAATGAATTTATCAAACTATGACGGCATCATTGTCCCGCAGGGATGGGGAAGTCGGGGCACCGAAGGAAAACTTCTGGCCGTTAAACAAGCTCGGGAAAAGAAAATCCCTTATCTTGGTCTCTGTTTTGGTATGCAAATGGCCGTCATTGAATTCGCGAGAGCTGTGGCTCACCTCAAAGGCGCCAACTCCACCGAGGCAGACGCCCGGACAGCTCATCCTGTCGTGCATGTCATGCCGGCTCAGGCCGAGTATCTGGCCAAGAAACAATATGGCGGCACAATTCGCCTCGGATCTTGGCCTTGCGTCCTTAAAAAGGGGACCAAATTATTGGCTGCCTACGAAAAATATAGCTTAGATAAAGACTCTCCTTGGCTAAAAAATGCCGACTTAAAAACCAAAGCTACTATTTACGAAAGACACCGTCATCGTTATGAATTTAATAACGACTATCGAGAACAGCTGGAAAAAGCCGGTCTGATTATCAGTGGTGTTTCTCCGGATGGACAGCTGGTCGAAGCCATTGAACTTTCGGACCATCCTTACTTTGTCGGTACCCAGTTCCATCCGGAATATATTGCTCGGCCACTGACTCCTCACCCGATCTTCATGGCCTTTCTGGCCGCCACAAAAAAATCCCCGACACCTAAGTGACGGGGATAGAACAATCTTTCAGATATCCAATAAGCAACGGTTGGCATCGACAAAGATAGTATTAAACCCGTGGCCAAATACCCCATTGCCATCAACCACCCAAAGTTTATAGTAATTTCCATTGATTAAGATCTTACCTTCAAACACTCCATCGACCATCGGACCAAGGTGATTATTCAAAATCAAGCCTTCTTTGAAAACCGTATAGGTGGCATAAGAATCCGTTACCACCGCTTCAAACTTGTTCATGAGCCCATACCTGGTGGTTTTTTCGAGGACGCTAGCCAAATGAGGCGTCGCGAACTTCTCATCCTCAGGGATATCGATTGAGTCAGGGCCCAAAAGCCCCACCTTTTGAAAATAATCGGGATGCATCCCTTTGAAGTAGCGTCGACCAAAAGCCACCGATTTGCCATCAAGATTAATAATTCCCATGACCGTATTCACAAACTCTAACCTCGGTTCGGCCTTGGCCAATAATTTATCGGCCTCTTCTAAAGAAATGGTAATTTTCCAAGACATACCAACCTCCATGAAATTTCAAGGTGAGATAGGGAATTATAGCCGACTACTTCAAATATTTATCGTGGATCTTCTTTAATTGGGGATTGGTCACATGCGTATAGATCTGCGTTGTGGCCACATTTTTGTGACCCAGCATCTCCTGCACACTGCGCAAATCTGCTCCTTGCTGAAGCAGAGTGGTAGCGAAGCTGTGACGAAGAACATGAGGGCTGACCTTGATCGGCAGGCCAGCCGACCGCCGATACTTCTCCACGATTCTTTGGATGCCTCGGATCGAAAGTCTGGCTTTTTCATTGCCCATCGTTGGATCCCAGTCACCACTCTTGGGTATTCTGACCCAGAGAGCTCTAAAGGGGTCTGTCCGAGCGTTTAGATACCGAGTCAACCAATCCGTCGCTCGTTCGGACAAAAAAACCAATCTCATGCGTCGACCCTTACCCAAAATGCCAAACTCCCGCTCTTTCAAATCAATCTTATCAATGTCAAGCTTGGCGAGTTCCGATACCCGCAGGCCCGTGCTAAATAATACTTCCAGAATTGTTCGGTCTCTAAGACCGCTGATATTAGAGGTATCCGGCGACATCAGCAAGCGCTCTACTTGATCCCGGTCCAAAAACTTAATTTGATGGTCACTGGGCTTCGGCAAATCCACTTTTTCAGCGGATAGGGTTTTAATTCCCTTGCGACTGCAATATTTTAGAAAAGCCCGCAGAGCAATCACATAATAGCTTTGAGTAGTAGGGGAGAGTGATTGGCCATTGGGGTTTTCGTACTTGACCAAATAAAGGCGATATTTTCGCACCATCTCACTGGTCAGCTTCTCGATATATTCTTGTTCATAATGCTTTTCAAACCACTTACGAAACGAATCGAGGTAGTGAGAGTAGTTCCTAATCGTAAACTTGGAATAGTTTTTCTCTACCTCGATAAAGCTCAAGTAGCGCTTAATCAATATCCTGAGCCCTAAATCGTTAACCGGTTTTTTAGCCACACTTCATCATAACAAAAATATTGTGCGACACAACCTTCCAAAAAAAGGCGTGTTACAATACCTCGAAAGCAATTTAAAATTCTAGGTTCAGAGGAGCCACCATGAATAACTGGTTAGTTTTTTATAAAAACAAATATCGCGTTATCATGTCCGAAAAACGGCCGCAACCGGGCAAGGTCACCTTAAAAGCCGGCGAGGCCGTAGTCGAATATAGTTCAGATTTCGTTTACAGCGATCTTACGATCACTCAAGTGGTCACCAATATGAATATCGTTCAAGCTGGTCGAGCCGTTATTCTTGACACGATTTCGATCAATGGTACGCGTGGCTTAGTACCGCTCGAGCGCTGCCAACGCATCATCCTTTTTAACCCTCTTATCGCTTGGTACATTCGTTTTTGCGCTGACCTGGCCGTCCGTCGAGGAATCAAAAATGAACGATGAGTATGAAAGAAGAAAATCTCTCTGCTCCAAGGCAGTTAACAAAGTCACCAAAAAACTCGGTTTGACCTGGGGCTTTGCCGAAGATTACCAGGGGATAGAGATCAAAGTCGATACCGAAGTTGGTGAAGGCAAGGTTATCATCCTCTTTGAGACCGGCCACGGGCCTCGTTTCCCCAAATATATTACCTTTGCCGTCCATGGGTATATCGACCATCAAGTAAATAAACGAGTGTCTATCTGTGGTGGTGGAATTGGCTGGACAAAGACCAAGTTCTTACCGGACAAGATCAATTTGCTTTGGCTGCAGGATGCGATTAATAATTCCGCAAAATCCATCAAATACATCTGTACCAGTGAACGAATGGCTTATCTTCAAAAAGAAGCCCTGGAACTTCGGCGCCGAGAACTCAAAGAAAAGCTTGTCACGAAACATCAAGAAACTATCCTAAATCCGCTGCACTAAACTTAAACCCGCCAACCGGCGGGTTTTTTTGATAAAAATTATTTCGCTGAGAGTAAACTTACCAGATTAGCCAAGAAGGACTGTTTGGTGCCCACCACTTCACCTGTGTCGGCCGAGACCACAAACTGAATCGGTTGCGACACTTCAAATAGCCCCAGCAATCGACGAGTCCTATTTCCGGACACTTCATAAACCGGTTTACCGTCTTGAACCTTCAGCTCCACCGCTTCATTGGCTAGCGTCCCGGCCGGGGAGGCCATTTCACCATTGACCCGAAGTTGTTTGACTACTTGATCTGGCGTCAGTTTAACCTCTTTTTCACCCTCCGGCGTCGATACTGCTAGTGGTTTCGCCGTATCTCCGACAGATAAAGGATACACTGTAGACGCTTCAAAACCGGCTTTTTTCACTTTTGTCTCGTTCTCATCTGTGCTTATTTCCAGATCATTCTTTTCCAGCTCTTTCTTGACTTGATTTTCAACTCGATCCAGCTGATTTTTGGATACATCTACCGTCTCACCTTTCTTGGACTCTACTTTTTTAATGACACCACTCGGTGAAGACTCATACCTAAGATGTAGATTGCCTTTTTCTAGTTCGGTCCGGATCTGGCCGTTATCCTCTCTTTTGACTCTGATCGTGGCTCCATCTTTGGTTTTTACTTCCACTTCCTTTTGTCTTTCCCTGACCACCTCCAAAGCCTTTTTGGCTGCCTCTGATCTCTGTTCGGCCGCTTTTTCATTCGAACCACCCACCGTGTTAGTCTTAGTTTCCACATTTTCAACCTTGTTTTCTACCTTTTCGGCTTCATCGGAATCTCCCAAGACTTTAGTAAAGGGTTTATCAAAGTTAAAGTTAGTCGCCTGAACCATCGTCCGGCCGGCACCCAAGGTCATAAAGACCGCCAAGAGAACAAAACCGAACTTGTTCATCGAAAAAGCTTGGAAGCGTTGATATTGTTTACTTTTGTTGGACATATATTCAGTATATCTCATTACTTTTTCGGAGTTGAAAAAATAGGGGAGTCATGGCAGGGGAGAGGGAGGTGGCTTTTGGAAAACGACCACTTTATCCCATAATCTATAGAGGCGGGAAACCGGGACGATCATCACTTCACAATTATTTTTTGCAAAGTATTATCATTGACGATTAAAAAAATTCGAAAAACATTTAATAAATATCCAGCAAAACATTTTATAGAAATTTGGCAAAAAACATTAAGAGGTAATATGTCGTGAAGTCTATTTTTCCCGGTCTCACAGCGATTTCCGCGCAACAGTTACCGTTACCAAACATTGCGGTGTAAACCCCAGTTTAGCCTCAAAAAGCGAGGCCGTAGAATGCCCCTAAAACGGCTTCTGGCGGATTTCATGGGTAAGTAATCACGGGTCCAAAGGCTTGATATATCCATCCAAAGCTAAAATGGCATTTTATGCGGAAAAACCTTCGGGTTTATCTACGGAAAACCGAAATTCGAGGCTAGACAGGCTCAAAGCGAAAGAAACGAGGCACAAAGGCTTCGTAGAGGAGAGAACCGGCCGGGTTTCGGGATTATCTACACATAAAGGTTGGATACAAATCCTAGTTCTCCCGAGCCTAGTTTTTAGAGATATGTCGCAAAAGTATTATTGTGCGACGCATTGCCAACGATTCTCTTCTCTCCTTAGGAAAACCAAAATAGGGAACCGGTCGGAAACCGCACTTCACTTCTGTGCCCCCGGGAGCCGTAAGTCGATCTTAGCTTTCGAGTGTGATTACACCTAATTAATTCTTTTACCGGTCCGCAAAGCCCATACTCCCTCTTAGCCGCGTAGGCACAAATAACTATATCAATCCCTATCACCCCCTGGCAGTTATCCACAATATCTGCTAAATTCGTGAAAACTATAGGATTTCGTGAAAACTCTTACAAACTATAGGTCCATTTGGGATTATTATGGGTCTAGTGTTATAGGCCACTCTCCCCTTTTTGGCTATCCGAGTAAAAAAAATATCGTCTACGCACAATTCAAAGCTAAATATATTTTGTTTATCCGCCCACCCAGGAGGTCGTCAAAAAGCCAATCGTCATAATTATCGCCACGGTTACCCCATACTCCACCAAGCTCTCCATATAGACTCGGCTGGAAAGCCTTTGCTCCATGATGCCCAGCAAGCCGTACATCAAGGCCGTCAGCATCAAGCCACCCATAAAAGGCTTTACCGGCCAAAAAGACAGGGCCATCGAAGACAAGGCCGCAATCCAACTAACTGCCAGGGAGTAGCGGGTGGCCGCCTTTATCAAATCACTTTTCAAATCCACGGCCCACAAACTGGGGAAACACAAGATAAATGAGCTGACAAAGACCATCGACATAACCCACCAAAAGGGCAATTTGAAGCTTAAAGCCACCGTGTAGAAAAAGAGCGACGAGACGAGCGTCAAGATAAAGTTCACCGATTTGGCCGCCCGAAACAGCTGAATAGTGCGGATAGAGGCCACCGAAAAAATATTTTCTATCAAGAGCACCCCATACATCCCCACCGCAAACAAAGCAAAATAAGCTATTCTAAAAATTCCGGCCAACAGAATAGAGCTTTCGAGCTGAAAGGCCTGACCAAACATCCGCGGCACTATCGTCGGTAAAAAATTAGAAAACAAGCCACTCCCCAAAGTAAACATGGTTGGCAAAACCATTAGAGTAATCCACTCGAAACCTTTTAAGTCGTCAAATAACACCCAGACGGACAAGATATATGCGAGAGCAGAAACAGCCAAGTAGAGACTAAAGCGGTAATCGACGGAAGCTAAAGTCGTCAGCCACAGACTAAAGGCCAAGATGACGCTGACAATAATAAACTTGGTTCTTTTTGACATTATTCGGCTAAATTAGACCAAACTTCTACCACATCATCCAAACCTTCCAGTAAAGTCAGTAACTGTTTCACTTTGGACAACTCGCCCCCTGTCAAACTAACTGTAGGAAGCGGCACAATCGACTTCATATATGATACCGATCCCGGGCCTCCGATTTTACCTTCGTGTTTGTCTAGGACATTTTTTACTTCTCCGGAGGTTCGGTTTCGGTTATCGGTGACTACGGTAATCAAAATACCGACTCCCGAGGGTCCGTAGGCCTCATAGACGACTTCCTCAGCCGCCGCACCACCACCAACTCCCAAAGCCTTATCAATAGCTCTTTTGATGTTTTCCATCGGCATATTAACAGCCCGGGCGTCCTCGACACAAGCGCGCAGAAAAGGATTGGCATCAACATCGCCGGAACCACCCTTTTTGACTGCTATATGAATCTGTTTGGCAATCTTGGTAAACACCCCACTGCGCTTGTTATCTTCAATGGCTTTTTGGTGCTTAATGGTCGACCACTTTGAGTGTCCTGACATATTATCTAAATTTTACCACCGTTACTTGACAACGGGTGTCAAAATCACTATCATTTCTCAGAATGAACAATGACAATTCCCACGACCTTCAACAAAACGCCATTAAAGCCGCTATCGCCAAGAACTGGTCTGAAGCCATCTCTCTGAACGAACAAGTTCTCGTTTTAACTCCGGATGATATCCCCACCCTCAATCGCCTCGGTATTGCCCACTCTATGGCCAAGAAAAATAAGCAGGCCATCGAAAATTTTAATAAAGTTCTCAGTATCGATCCCCACAATCACATCGCCAAAAATAATCTGCTGAGATTAAAAGCCAACAAAAAACAAGGTCTCGCTAACCCTTACCTCCAAACCGTCAGTTTTATTGAAGAACCGGGCAAATCCAAGGTCGTCCCGCTGGTGAGTCAGGGCGAACCGAGGCTTTTTTCTTCGCTCAACATCGGTGAGCCGGTAGAACTTTCCGCCTCCAAACATAAAGTCAAAGTTTGTAAAGACGACTCGTTTATTGGCTATCTCCCGGACAATATCTCCCACCGCCTATTAAAGCTACTGACCGCCGGCTATAAATACAAAACGGTCATGAAGTCGGTTAATCCCAAAGCTCCTCAAGTCTTTATCCAAGAAATTCACACCTCGAAAAAACTCCACGGGATTCCTTCTTTCCCCTTGGACGACAAAGAGCATCTTCCTTCCTTATCCGCCGGTGAATCAAGCGAGACGCCTCCCTTGGAGCTCTACGATCCTCTGATTGGTGATGAAGGCTAGCTACTTGATCAAGACCGTAATCCCCTTCCCACTCCCCTCTTTTGAATTATTTATTTTCTTGCAATTCATTTGATTGGTTAGCAGTGACTCCGTATAAGGATAGTTGCCGGTTATCATAAAGTAACAGCCCTTACCCGGAACCGTTTCGCCAAGCTCCGACTTGACCTCCACCACTCTCATGCCGGCAGACTCCAGCTGTCGGGCCACTTGAGTCCCCAAACCGGACTGACCTGTTAAATTATTGACTGTCAAATCGACATTTTCACTTAGTATCGATTCCAGAACAAACTTGTTCTTCGTCCAGAGTGAAGCCACCGAGTTAAAACTTAAAGTCTTTTTACCATCCGGCTCTTCGGTCTGATCAAAGATTTTTAGTGGCATATCCATTTCCAAAACTTTTCGCGAGGCGACCGCTTCCACCAAAAGTTTTCTAATCAGAAAACGGTCTTTTAAACTCAGATCGGTCTTCAAATTCCAGCGGTGCAGATTGGCCAGCACTGCCTCCACTGAGGCCGGACCATCAACCTTTACCGTGCGGGAAATACTGACTCCCATGGCTAAACCTAAGGTTTTTTCGGCAATCTCAAAAGGATTTTTTTCCAAAACTCCATAGTGCCACAAAGAGATTAAGGGGTAGCGTGCTTCCGAGTTGTAGATTTTTACTCCCAGGTCGTCGGGGAATTTTACCCAACCAATCACATCTTCCTCCGGTCGAAGCATCAATAAACCTACGCTGTCTTGACCAAAAACGGCAATATTCATGCCCAAGCTATCCGAGTAGATACCCTGTCTCAAAATTCTCACCAGCAAAAGCGTCGCCAAAAGCAGTAAAAAAAACCACCCCACGAACTTAGAACTCGCCTTCATAGATTTCTTTTAAGGCCTCATTTTGACGAGAACGATATCGGCCTAGCGCTCCGGTATCTTGTTCAAATTTTCGCATCAGCTGTCCCAGGTGAAGCCCGCTGACAAAATGCGGAAAGATGACATAGCTGGCTCCTGCTCTATACAGTTCCGCGGCTTGAGAAGCCGTTTCGGCATCCACGATAATTGGCACTTTAATTCCCTGGCTCTTCATTTCACTTAAGATGGCTAAAGAATCGCTAATATCCTTAACCGTCGAAATAATCATCTTCGCGTTCCTGATATTAGTTAAATCCAAAATATCAGGATCCGAAACATCGGCAAAAATAGCCTCTTCTCCGGCGGCCTTCAATCTTTTTATCACTTCCGGGTTGAAGTCCACCACCAGAACTGTTTCCCTATTTTTTTTCAAAAACGACAAAATGCTTCGGCCGGTTCGGTCTCCGCCCAACAACACCACATGATTTTTAAGACTAACCGACTCCCCTTCTCTTTCCCCCAGAAAAAGCTTTGGTAAGACCTTACTCATTTTCTTGTAAATTGCCCTGGCACCGGCCATTAAGACCGTCGACAACACCATTGAAATCAAACCGGCCACCGTCACCGCAGACACCAGCTCACTCTTCCACAAACCGGCCCCGAAGCCAATACCCATCACAATCAGTCCAAACTCAGACATCTGGGTCATATTAATACTAAGAGAAAAAGTCGTTTTTCTTTTGAGACCTGCGACCATGGCGGCCAAGCCGGTAAAAATAAACTTGCCCAAGATCGTCAAGGCCACAAACTCGCCCACCAAGAGCCAGTTGATGCTCCCGGCACCAACTTCCAAACCTAATAGTACAAAAAAGATAGTCAAGAATATATCTCGTAGAGTTCTAACTTTACTGACGATTTGAAAATGCCCCCAGCCGGTAGATAGAGATAATCCGGCTAAAATGCCTCCTATTTCCGGTGACAAACCCAAGATCTTGGTTGAGAAATACACGGCCAGAAAGAACCAGACCAAGCTAAAAAGAATCAAGTCTTCCGAAGACTTGATCACATACTTCAAGAGTCCGGCAATTAGGTAGTGGCCAATAATATTAACAACAATCAAAATAATCGCAATCTTCAATAACAACATTTCCAAGATGGCTAAACTAAACCCATTTTTAAATCCGGGTATCAAAGCCAACAAGACAATCGCCATCAAGTCTTGAAGAAGCAACAATCCGAGACTGAGTTTCCCGACAAAACTACCCAGATCCTTACCCTCGGACAAGGTTTTTACTACCAAAATCGTACTGCTAAAAGTCAATGCTATGGCCAGCAACAGCCCGGCCAACCAGTCCATTTTTAAAAGCTGGGTCGCAAAAAGTAAATATACCGCTCCCAAGAAAATAGTTTGCAAAAAGAAAAGTTTAAAAACAGTTTTCCCGGAGTGTCTTACATCCTGCCAATTCATTTCCAAGCCTACCAGGAAAAGTAACAAGGTCACTCCCAAAGCCGAAAACAATTTCATAGTTTCAATCCCCTCTTTTCCCAAGACTCCCAATAATCCCAAAACAAATCCGGCCAGGACTTGGCCCACCAAGGACGGCAGTTTAAAAAAACGGAAAGCAATACCAAATAAAACAGCCGACACAAAAACAACCATCATCTCAACTAAAAAGATCTCCATTAAATTATTCTAACACCTGTAGCGAGTCCAAAATCTTTTGACAATCGGCCGGCAAGGGGGCCTCAACCAGTATTTTCTTTCCTTCAGAGTTGGTGAGACCTATTTGTTCTGCGTGCAAAAAATGATGATATAAAAATTTGCGATCCTCTTTTGAAAACTTCCGGTTTAAATAACGGAAATCCGAAAAAATCGGCCAACCCAAAAAAGATAAATGCACTCTGATCTGATGGGTGCGTCCTGTTTTCAAATTTAGTCTTACTAAGGTCAGAGCATCTTTCCAGTGTTCATGTCCGGGGTAAACAAATCGCTTCAGCACTTTCCAAGCCGTGATTGCCCGTTTGCCTTCATAATGCACTTGCCATTTTTCCCGATCGTAAAGACTTCGTTTCAAAGGTAGGACCACTTCGCCTTCATCCGGCTCCACCTTTCCGTGTACCAAAGCCACATAAGTTTTAGTAATTTTTCTGTCCTTAAAAAGACTCATGTAATACCTTAAAGCCTCCGGATTTTTGGCGATAACCAGGCATCCGCTGGTTTCTTTATCGAGCCGGTGACAAACTCCACTTCTATCTAAAAACGATTTGTCCGTCACTTCAGATTTCTGTTTCCTAAACCAATCCTGGCGTTCGACCCAGTCTTGAACCGTTTCCCCTTTGATCGACTGAGCCCGATTCACCACCAAATCCACCGGTTTGTTTATCACCAGCGTCTCGGCGTCTTCATATAGTATCGGGATTTCCATCACCCTCTAGTATATAAGAGATTACTCCAAAACTAATGAGAGCGTCTGCCAGATTGAACCAGAAGCCCAGTACCGGAAAGTAGAGATAATCCCAAACGCTTCCCAGCCAAAGCCTTTGTAGCAGGTTACCAAGCCCTCCTAGAACCATAGCCAACCAAGCTATCGGTCTGTCCCCTTTTCGCAAACCTAAGATGGCCCAGCCGAAAAACACCAGGTAGACACCAAGCGTGACTAGCAAGCTAATACCCGGCCACCAACCAAAAGAGATGCCGCGGTTCATCGTGCCATAACCTAATCGACGAAAATATCCCTGCAATAAAATATCAACCAAAAATACCATCCAAAGCCATTTCTTCATCCTACCCTTCTCGCTTTTCTCTCAAGGCTTCGCAAGGTACACAAAACTCGGCGGTGGGCTTCACTGCCAAACGGTCTGTATCAATCATTTTCCGGCAGTTGGCACAAATACCATACTTACCAAGCTTAATTCTGGTTAAGGTTTTCTTTATCTCGATGATCGATCGGGTCACTTGAGTTCGCATTGCCGAAGAACGGTCATGTTCTACATTTTCGGCCACATCAGAGTCTACTGAATTATCATCATCTCGGTTCCCCACGATAAAAGGGTCTTCCTTTTTTAGATCATTTTTAGTTTCTTTCAAGCGACTCTTCTCGCCTTTTAGATACTTGATTAGCGGCAAAAGCACTGTCTTTGGAAACTTGATTTTATTTTCTTCCATTTTTCGATTTAAATATATTTTTGATATCTTCTGCCACTGTCCTACCAGACCTAATATACACCAAAATCAAACCACCCACCAAGAGTAGGCCTGCCCAGAGGACTCCCCCATTTCTAATTTCCTTAAATAATATTTGCTGTAAACCGGACGAAATACCCCAGAAAGAAATCGCAAAACCGGAAATCAAACCTGAACGAGCCGAGTTTCTTTTGCCTCGATACCACCCATAGGTCCGGTACTTGTCTTCCATCTGCCAAAACAGACTAAAGAAAGCCAGTTCTAAAATAGCTAATATCAGATAATTGAAAGATCTTGTCAAAACCAACAAGCCGGTCAAAAAAATGGTTTCCCCCCCCAATATTCCCAAACAGGCCAAATCAAACCAGTCCAAAAAATGAGCCTTGATTTTTCTAATCGTCAGCCCAATGCCAAAGGCAATACCCATCACTGCTCCCCAGCGATCAATTCCGGGATAATCGGTGATCAGAAAAATTCTGGGTAAATGACTGGCAAAAGTTCCCCAATTTAAAATCCCAAAGACGATTCGTCCACCGATAAACGCCCAAAAGGCAGAAATGACAATCGCATCTAAAATATTCATGTCCTCAAAATGAGACTCTATCGCTTTTTTGTAAAAAACAAATGAGCCCCACAAAAAGGAAAAAACGGTCAATAAGCCGAAGCCATAGACGAAAATATCTTTCAGTCGAAATACCGATTCAGTCATAACTAGAGTATACTAAAAAAACACATGCTCTCGATTGCACATGGACCAACCGGCGCTCTGATTGCTTCCAAGATTCCCAATCCCTTTATTAGTATTCCCCTTATTCTCGCCTCACATTTTCTCGAAGATCGAGTTCCTCACTGGGATGTCGGCCAAGGCTTGACTAGTCGTCGTAAAAGTAAAAAGGCCGCCTTTTTACAAGAATTATTTTTTGACTTTCCTCTTTCTATTTTGCTGGTCTATCTATTTTTTCAAGCCGGCCGACCTTTTGATTGGCGGCCCTGGTTAGGCTGGTTTTTTGGTTTGCTACCGGACTTTCTTGAATTTCCCTACTTATTCTTGGAATACCGTAGCCCTTTTATCAAAAAGTTCGCCGCCTTTCACACCTGGATGCACCGCTCCACCCCCAACCGATTCTGGGGTCTTCTGCCTCAGTTCTTGGTTCTACTTGTCATTCTCTTGGTTCGGTAAGATAATATACAAAGTTTTTCACCCCGCACCTTAAACAGGAGGTAGAAAATTGGATTTCTATCTAATTTTTAAAAATAATCGATATCAGGTTACCACCAACCCTAGCGAAGAGGTTATGAAAGAAGCCGAGGTTATTTTCCGCACTTTGGAAGTAGACCCTCCTTTCAATCGTGGCTATCTTCGGCTCCTTCCCGCGGCCGCGGCCGACATGATCACGAGAAGTCAGCAGGAGATTTTCCTCCCCAAACGAATTTCGTCTTTCAATCGCTACACGCACGACTTCGGCGAAATTCTTCCCTCAGAAGTACGCGCCCATTGGGAGGTCTTTATCCGGCTTGGCCTCTCTTCACTCACTTTGTCCGCTCCGATAAATATGGATGCTCGGTAAACCACTAACCCGCCTTTTTAGGCGGGTTTTTTAATTAGCCCTGCCGGTGTACTCTCCCGACTCGGTATTGATCTTGATTTTGTCGCCTGGGTTAATGAATAGTGGCACCATGACCGTTAGTCCCGAGGCCGTTTTCGCCGGTTTGAGAACATTACTTACCGTGTTACCTCTCGCTCCCGGTTCACTCTCGGTAATCTCCATAATGACAGACGAAGGCACTTCGACCCCCAAGATCCGCTCATCCCAAAACAGGACCCAAGCCTTTTCCCCCTCGACCAGATACAGAACATCATCCCCCAAGACCTTTAAGGGGATCTCTACCTGCTCAAAACTGGCCGGATCCATAAAATAAGCCTTGTCTTCATCCTTATAAAGATACTGTAAATGCCGTTTATCTAAGGCAATGTCTTCAACCATATTTCCCGAAATATAACCCTTGGTTTCGATGGCCCCCGAGTTCAAATTACGAGCTTTAACCTTGATGGTGGCATGTCCACGGCCCATCTTGGTAAAGTCATATTTCGTCACCCGAAATGGAATACCGTCCTCGGTAAAGGTCACACCAACTTTGAGCTTATTCACATCTATCATGAGGGTATTTTACTCCTAGAGCCATGCCTGAGACAACCCCCGCTTGCTTTTTGACCCCTGAGGTATAATATAGGCCAGCTACTGTGCTATTTAAAATTTTACTCTGGGCTTAGAGCCCAAAAAGGAGAGCGTATGGTTACCGTCGCTTTAGGTGTCTCCGTTTTTATGTTGATGCTCACCGGTGGCTTCTTTGCCGGCCCCAATTTAGTCCTCTGGTTCTACTTTGGGATTACACCGGCCACTATTTTTCTCATCACCGTCGTCATCATCAATCTCCTGCCCGGCCGGGCAGCCAAAGGTCTACCCGGGAATTTGTCCAAATCTCCTGATCATCCGGACTCCAAATGAGACATCACTTTCTATACACTCTCACTCTTTGGATTCTCTTAATCGTGGCCATTTTGACCGCTACTTCCCTTGGTCTCTCGTTGCTAAGCACCTATTCTCTACTTTCGACCTGCTTTTTTCTTGTCATGATCTTGGTAATTGTTGGCATCAGCCATCTTTTAACATCATAAAACGATACGGAGGTAATATGATCAAAATTTTCGATTCTGATGAATATAAAGATTATGATGTAATGGCAGAAGCGATCAATCAATTCTTAGCCGAACTGCCACTTGGCAATAAAGACAGGAAGCTTACCTGGCTACAAAGCTCTACCCAGCACTATACTCACCTCACTTGCATCATCGAGTACAAAAGCTAATTTCTTACCATCCCCGCCACCAGGCGGGGTTTTTTGTGCCGAAATTGGTATAATAGCCATATTGCCGAGATGGCGGAATGGTATACGCTTAGGCTGAGCCTACTGACAGGCGAAGTGCCCGAGTTGGGACGAGGGCGCTCAAAAACCTCTTGAATTGAGTTAAAATTATGTTGTTAGCCGAGATGGCGGAATGGTATACGCTCAGGTCTCAAAAACCTGTGAGGGCAACCTCGTGAGGGTTCGATCCCCTCTCTCGGCACTAATCACTTACCTATAGGCTCTATTCTGCTATAATCTCCCCCAACGCACCCTGACAAAAGGAGCTTCATGGACAAATCAAAAGAGTTCGTCTACCTGCTATATATATTCTTTGGGTTCTTAGCCATCATTCTAACGCTTGCCAACCCCGTCTGGACCTTGTTGTTTAAGATAATCGTCACTTTGGTTTTCGCTTTGATGATTCGAATTTTTGTTATCCAATTTTTCGACTGGAGTTATGTTGTTAACCAATCCGGCTTACTTGGCTCACAAGGAGTTAAGTACGGGCCCTGCACCATCAATTGGATCAACCGCACTGCCAAAACTATCAATGTGCGTCTCGATGGTGTGGGACGGGAGATCATTCTCGGTCTCAAAACCAGCCCTCACCGCCTAGCTCTTCTCGGCCGCTGGACCGTCTATACCGACCCTGGCAGTGATCTACAAATCTACCGCGACAACACCGAACCTTACGAGCGCTGGTTCTATATCCTCAAGAAAGCCTAGCATCCAACCCCGCTACCAAGCGGGGTTTTTCTTGACAATCTGAGCCCTATAATCTAGAATATCGGCGGTCAAAACCCGCAGCTTAACATCAAACGGAGGTCTATTTGAACCTAGAGAGAACCCTTAAAATCGTCGCTATGGGAATGATTTCCTTGATGGTTTTTTTCGGTCTAATATCCTATTTGTTTCCCGTCCTATATTTTCCCTTCTCGTTCGCGTTCGTGGTTGCAACATTCATGTTAAATATTGGCTTGGCTCTGCTAATTTACGCCCTTGCCAGTTTCAACTTTGCTTACATCCAAATAAAAGCCCAACCCTGGCTCTCCTCCGGTAGTGCGGAACCGGTTTCTTTAACCTCAGACCTCACCAAGTTTCGCCTGGGAGTTGAAAAACCCGGCAATATTTACATTATCGTGAACCTCAAAAAGCTCCCTTGGTCCAGCCATTTTCTAAGCCGATGGGTCTGCTATCGCGTCGAATCCCATCAGTTGGAATTGTGGCAAGACCACCCGCTTTTTGGCTCAAAATGGTACTACATTGAATACGAACATAAATAATCATCGACCCCGCCTCCGCGGGGTCTTTTTTTATCCCAACCGCTCCTCCACTTTGTCCCAGTTCACCACTCCCCACCAGGCTTTGACATAATCGGCTCTTTTGTTTTTGTACTTCAAGTAGTAAGCATGCTCCCAAACATCGATGGCCAGTAAAGGTGTCACTCCATCAACCATAGGATTATCTTGATTCGCGGTTGAGAGGATTTCCAAGCTTCCGGTTTTGTTCTTCACCAGCCAAGCCCAACCACTTCCGAATCTACCCAAGGCCGCCGCTTCGAACTTAGCCATAAATTCTTCGACACTTCCAAAAGCCTTTTCCAACTCACCCATAAGAGCCTCCCCAATATGCCCCGTGTCGGGGGTCGTCATACTGGCCCAAAAAAAATCATGATTCCAAACTCCCCCGGCATTATTCTTCACTGCCGGCAAGTTCGAACCTAACAGCTCTTCCAAAGATTTACTTTGTAACTCGGCATTCGCCTCCATCGCCTTATTCAAATTATCGGTATAGGCCTGGTGATGCTTATCATGATGGATCTCCATCGTCTCTTTATCTATCACCGGCTCGAGAGCATCGTAAGCATAAGGTAAGGAATCTAACGAATATGGATATGATTTGGACATGTACTTAGACTTAATTAGTATATGTATCAATTTACCACAACCCACTACGCTTTGTGGCCCCTGTCGATCCCGTAGAACTTGACTCTGTCGCCACGGAACTTGAGATCGATCGTACCCAGACTACCATTTCGGTGCTTGGCGATCGCCAGTTTCATGTCTTCCAAATTATTATCATCTTGTCGGTAAAGGAACATGACCACATCGGCATCCTGCTCAATACTGCCCGATTCCCGCAGGTCGGCCAGCTGGGGAATCTTTTCGGTCCGACTCTCGATACCTCGATTCAGCTGAGATAAAGCCACCACCGGAATTTTTAGCTCACGGGCTAAGTTTTTTAGTCCTTGCGAGATTGCCCCTACTTCCTGTACCCGACTGTCGTAAGATTTATCCCCCACGACCAGCTGTAAGTAATCCACCACCAACAACTTGAGACCTACTTGTGAGTGCAGTTTCCGGGCTTTGGTACGAAGCTCCAGAATAGATTGTCCCGGGGTGTCATCAATGTAAAGAGGTGAATCCGCCAGGACACCCATGCTTTCGGACAGTCTCGCAAAATCATCTTCCTTCAAGTTTCCTGTTTTAAGTTTCCAAGCGTCAATATTCGCTTGTCCAACGAGCATACGGTCTACCATTTCCAAGTTACTCATTTCGAGTGCGAAGTAGCCGACCGGCATCTTTCTTTCTACCGCCGCATACTGGGCAATATTGGTCGCGAGAGTCGTTTTTCCGATACCAGGCCGGGCGGCCAAAATAATCAAGTTACTGTCCTGCATACCGGCCAACATATTATCGAGGTCCGAAAAACCGGTTGGGACTCCCCGCAGACCATCAGGCGAGTTATGCAGACTGTCCAAGCGGTCAAAACTTTCGGCCAAGGCTTCACGAATAGGAATAAAGGTTTTCTTGACATGAGATTGAGACAAGGCGTAGACCGATTGTTCGGCTTTATCGAGAATCTCACCTAGCGGCTTGCTTTCATCAAAACCCATCTCCCCCATCGCCGCTCCGGCGGAGATAAGCATCCGCTTGATAAAACAATCTTTGACAATCTGAGCATACTTCGGCACATGAGACGCCACCGGCACTTCGTTTGATAGTTCAGAGAGATAGGCCCGGCCTCCCACACGGTCCAAAACTTTATTTTTCTTCAGCCAATCGGAAACAGTGAGTACATCGATCGGGTCTCGATTCTCGTACAAAGCCAACATAGCTTCGAAAATCTTGCCGTTATTCTCGTTATAAAACATCTCCGAGTGAAGAATGACGGCAATTTCGACAATAGCGTCCTTATCAATCAAGACAGAACCGAGGATCGATCTTTCGGCATCGTCGGCGTGAGGCGGAAGACGAGTGCTAGCCATTCATCAGTAATATTTGAGTGTCGTCCGGCAAACTGTTTTCGTCGAGTTTAATTTTGTGAACCGACTCACCGGCTAAAGGATACTTATTCTTCTCCAAAAAGCTTTCTAATCCGGCTAAACCATCGATTTTGGATTCGGCTGTTTTGTAATGCATGGGAATCGCATAAGAGGGTTGAATTTCTTTCAATAAATCCAAAGCTTCTTCCGCATCTATAGTGAAATGTCCCCCCACCGGAATCATTAAAACATCCACTGCTCCCAGTTTTTCTACTTGTGAGTCTGTGAGCTTCGTTCCCAGGTCTCCCAAATGTACCAAATGCAGACCATCCATGACTACGGAAATCAGCAAATTTTTTCCTCTTTCGGAGCCGTTGGTTTTATCATGAAAGGTTCCGGTCGCGGAAATTTGGACTCCGGCAATTTCGTACTCCCCCACTTTATTAATCAAAAAAGTTTCGGCTCGATTCACCGGACCGGTAATC
>JAHFKQ010000006.1:13288-23430 GCA_023245265.1 Candidatus Collierbacteria bacterium | reverse complement strand
TTTAAAGCGGGAAAAGTAATTGGAGAGTCTGAGGCCGTTAAAAAGCTGTTGGGGGATGGACTGTCAGGTGGTACCTTTGGATCGTGTGTACCGCGTCCTCACCGACTAAGGTTTGAATCTCAGCAGGATGACGAACTAATTTTATTGCTCGGCAGACGACATTTCATCACAAACCTTAAATGGATGGCAACGATTTGTTTTGCGGTAGTGATCCCGATGTTTTGGGGCGAGTTTCCATTTTTTAAAGCCTTGGATGGGAACACCTTGGTGAGTCTAACGATGCTTTGGTATCTGGGAATAATCTTTTTTGGTCTGCAGAGCTTCTTAATGTGGTTTTACAATGTCTACATCATTACCAATGAAAGATTGGTAGATGTAGATTTTACCGGGCTTCTCAGCAAGACAGTGAATGTGTGTCAAATTAGTCGGGTGGAGGATGTCAACTATACCCAAAAAGGATTTTTGGCTAGCATGCTTAATTACGGAGATGTCATCGTCCAGACGGCGTCCGAACAGAAAACACCAGACACGGCCGGAGAGGCTTCGGCTTTTACTTTTGAATCAGTGTCTTGCCCGGACAAGGTGGCTTCGCTCATATCCCAGTTAACAGAAGAAGTAGAAAAATCATGGAGATAATACCGGGACTAGTCATCAATATCAGTACAATCGTGGGCTTCATGGTTAAGATCTCAATGGTCTTGATGCTTGTAATGTCGCTCATTATGATTCGACAAGAAAGCCTGATGGATAAAGTGGTCAACCTGCCAATCGGGAAGAGTCTTAAGTTTATGACATGGGCATTTTTTGGCCTAATGTTGCTGACGACTGTTATAGTAGTATTAGCGTGAACACCGGTCTTGGATTATCGTTTCTCAGAGTTGTAAATGAAGATGGCTCAAACGGATGGGCTCAAGTTTATGCCCGAATTCCCTTTGACAATACGGAACTTTTGAGTAAAGGGGCTTTGTTTGGAGTCATCTTTGGGACTGAGAAAGAAGGATGGGCGGAGAAAGACGCCGATCTGATGGGCTGGGTAGAAGAGTATTTCAATAAAATTCAAAATGAAGGAGATTTGAATGATTTTTTTCAAAAATGGCGCACAAAGTACCCGGAGTTGACTGGGGTGTGGGTATGGGTGACAGAAAAAACGGGTCGCAGGGATATCGCGATGGTGAGGTGGGGGGAAACCGGAATTATTCTAGTCAGAAAAGGCAAAGAGTTTGATTTTTCTAAAAATATGGTGGAGGGGAAAGTGGCAAGAGGAGAGGTCCAAGATGAAGACCGAATGGTTGTTTGGACTGATGGTCTAATAGACAAAGCCGAAGAAACAAGATTGGTAGAACTGGATGAGACGGCGGCAATCCACCTAAACGAGAAAATCAAAGCCGAGAGCTTTGCAGGAGCCGGTTTGATTTTAAATTTTCAGAAATTTACGGAAGAAATAGTTGAAAAAGCCGATGAAAGAACTATTATCGTCAGTGAAAAGAAACCGGAGCTGGTAATTGAGACTAAGCCCGAAATGTCAGCGGACGATGGAGTTTTGGCAGATGAAAAATATGTGGGACCAATAAGGCTGAAGGAAAAAGTGGCCAATTGGTGGATGGGGGTATTGGGCAAGATCAGAAGGCCGATTCGTCAAGAAGGTGTTGTAGAACAACGAGATAATTCTAAGCGCAAGAAATTGGCAGTAACCCTCGGGGTGGCATTTCTTATTTTGCTTCTCATTAGCTTAGTGACCGGATCAATAAAAATTAAAAGAGAAGCCGAACTCAAGAAGTGGAAGGAGTTCTCCGAACCGATTGAAAAAAGTTTGTCCGAGGCAACTGGTCTGCTCCAGCTAAATCCCTCCGGGGCAAAAAAATTAGTTGAGGATTCAAAGACAAGCTATCAAATTAAAAATGAAGAATTTTTGAAAGGGAGCCACGCGAAAGAAGTGGCTGAATTGGGAAAGAAAATTGAGGATACTTGGACTTTGGTTTCCGGGGAAAAGGAAAGTCAGATAGAAGAAGTGGCGAGAATTGATCTGGTCCGTCAAGGATTTAAAGGGGGTCGAATGGGACTGATTAAGGATAAGCTCTTAGCGGTATTGGATGAAAATATGGGAGTAGTGGTCACGGTGGAACTTTCGGCGAAAGATATTAAGGTAGCGGCCGGAAAAGGGGAGGGCTTAGGATGGATTGATGCAATAGGTGATAGTAACTCTATGATGGTGTTGAATGAGAGTGGGGTAAGAAACGCCATCAATGGCCAAGACTTAGTAAAATTTGATGCGGCGGTGGTAAAGCCAATTGCTTTTGGGCGATTTGGAGGTAATCTCTATCTTTTGGATCAAGGAAACAAAGAAATATTTAAGTATGCGGCGATATCCGATGGGTTTGGAGAAAGAACCAGATGGTTGAAACAGGATCAGAGTATCGACATCGTGCCGGTAGATCTGGCGATAGACAGTGATATTTGGGTAGTTTCGGCCGAAGGCAAAGTAGAGCGATTCCGCCGAGGAAGTCAAGAAAATTTTGCCCTAAGTGGTTTAACGGAGGGAATGAAGATTAGCCGGATAGCAATTGAAACAGAAGGCGATAAATTAGCTCTTTTGGACAGCACCTCAGGGGCGGTGGCAGTGTGTAGTAAAACTACCGGTGCTTGTTCGCAACTTTTAAAGTCGGAAAAGCTGAGAGAGGTGAAAGATATTGAATTTGATGCCGAAGGGAATTTGTTAGTGTTGCTACCGGGAGTAGTGGGTATTTTGAAGTAATGGGGAATCGAAGTCACTGATGGGAGACGGGGAGAATCGAAGTCTTCGGTCGATCTGCTGAATCGCCTCAGACCGCGCCTCAGCGCCGGTCGCGCTTCCGGCTGTTCAATTTCCTCCCGATAAATCAAAAATCCTCCCATAAAGGAAGGATTTTTGATTTAAGTGGAGACGGGGAGAATCGAACTCCCGTCTGAACTAGTCTGAATACAGAGTCTACAAGCGTAGTTTGCCGTTTTGCCATAGAGCTTCAGGCAAACAAGAACACTCTATGGTTGATTTAGAAAAGTTAGTCCTCAAGCCTAAATCAAACTTGAGGCATTCAATCCGGTGTTTTTTCACCTAAGGGAAAGCCCGGGATCCGCTATTCCTTTAGATGTTTTTCAAAGCTACCGTTTAGGCAAAAGCGAAAACAGGAGCGGAAAAATTGGAGGCACCTGTGGAGGTGAATCCAAGTAACGTGTCTTCTTTATTGACAGTTAAATTTTGGTCTTTTTTACTCCTTTTACCAAAGGAGGCTTGCAACTGTAAACGTACTACTCCATCGAATCCGGTCGTCCCCATGTCTTATAATATCAGGATTAGGCTCAAAAGTCAAACTCTTAGGCTCGGAGACCTCTCAAAAAGCCGATTTTTTCGGTTAAATTGACACCCATCATCTGATCTCGGCTAGCTTGCATGACAACGGCGGCTAAAAAGAGGTCAAACTCGTTCTCATCCATGGCCTTGATTTTGGCCTTGATTCCCTCTTGATACTTCTTCAGGCTCATTTTGGCATTAAACTCACTGCCCCAAGGGTACTTGGAAACACATTCCGGTATGATTTTCGTCCAAAATAGGTCCATTTTTTGTCCTTTCATCTATTGGTTTTTAAGCGTCTCGCCAGGGCCAGATGGGAATCTCTTTTCTTAATCAGCTCTCTCTTTTCGAATTTTTTCTTGCCTCGGACCAGAGCGATTTGTACCTTCACGAGACTAGCCTTATTATACAGCTTCAGAGGCACCAAAGTCAAACCGGCCGATCTCATTTTGGTTTGGATTTCCAAAATTTCTTTATGGTGAAGAAGTAGGCGACGAGTACGATCTGGGTCATAATTTTCCATGTTGGCAAATTTATATTGCTGGATATTAAGACCCACAAGATAAGCCCCGTCTTCTTTAAGCAGGACGCGAGCCCCGGCAAAATTGGCACCACCGGCCCGGATACTTTTGACCTCCGCACCGGTCAGCTCGATACCGGCCTCGAAAGATTCGATAACTTCATAATCAAAATAGGCTTTTTTGTTTTGGACATTCACAGCTCTATTATACCGACTTGGAACCGGTTCTTAGGTAAGATGAATAATGATTTGGGAGTCGCTAGTTGAATTTATTTTTCCCAGACAGTGCGTGAGTTGTGAAGAGTGGGGGGATTTTTTGTGTAAGGAGTGCAGAGAAAGGCTGGATTTTGTGGACCAGATATGCCCCGAATGTGGTGAAGGGTCACCGATGGGGTGGACCCATCCAAGCTGTCGAACCAAGAAAAGTATGGATGGATTGATTGCTCTCTACGAGTACCAAGAGCCGGTAGCAAGAGCCGTAATTGATGGTATCAAATACGGCTTTAATCAAGAACTGATAAAAATAGTTCTCCAAGATTTTAGATTTGAATCGGGAGAAAAATTCGATTTCCTAGTGCCAGTACCACTTCATTTTTATCGAGAAAACTGGCGGGGATTTAACCAAGCTGAAGAAATGGCCAAGGAATTGAGTTCACAGATCTCGGTGCCGGTGGGGAAAATATTAGAACGGGTAAGGAAGACCAAACAACAAGTCTTGATGAAGACCAGGGAAGAGAGAGAAATGAATATAAAAGGAGCGTTTAGGATAGGTAAAAAATTCAGAAACTTTAAACTAAAAAAACTTAAGGTATTGTTGGTAGACGATGTTTTTACCAGTGGGGCCGATATGAGAGAGTGCACCAGAGTTCTGAAAAAGGCGGGGGTGGAAATTGTTTGGGGACTGGCTCTCGCTCATTAATCTATTACAATAGAAGGGTGAAGAGAAAATATATTTCCAGCTTAGTTTTAGTTTTGGTTTTCCTCATTATGTTCATGGGTTTATGGACTGTTTGGCCAAAACAGCCCGCACCGGTGAAATCCGGAAAAATGAAAGTGGTAACTTCTTTTTATCCACTTTATTTTCTGGCAAATGAGATTGGGAAAGAAAAAGTCGAGGTTACCAACCTGACGCCGGCAGGAGTGGAACCTCATGACTATGAATTGACCGCGCGCGATATCATGGCAGTTCAGCAAGCGAAACTCTTAATTCTCAATGGGGGAAGGTTGGAAGCCTGGGGAGACAAAGTTAAAAAGGATTTGAAAGGATCAGGCTTGGCCGTCTTGGAAGTGGGAGAGAGTTTGATAGAGAATAATGATCCACATGTTTGGCTTTCACAGACAAAATACAAGCAGGAACTGTGGTTAGTGGAAAAGAAACTGGTGGAGCTGGATCCGCTGAATGAGGAATATTACTTGTCCAGGGCTACCGATCTGGATCAGAGATTGACCAAACAAAAAGAAGAGTTTGATAGAGGTCTAAGGTCTTGTCGGCTTAAGGATTTTATTACCTCACACCAGGCATTTGGATATTTAGCCAATGATTTTGGATTAAGGGAAGTGGCAATTGCCGGCCTAACCCCAGAAGAGGAACCGTCGACGAAACAACTGGCTGAAGTGGCCAAAATAGCAAAAGATAAAGAGATTCGGTTTATCTTTTTTGAGAAATTGGTTAACCCTAAACTATCGGAAACTATCGCTCAAGAAGTGGGGGCAAAAACACTGGTATTGGACCCGGCCGAAGGAATAAGCGATAATGATTTGAAACTAGGAAAAAATTACTTTACCATCATGGCGGAAAATTTAAACAATTTAAGAATAGCACTCGAATGTCAGTAGATCACACCAAAAATATTATCGAAGCAGAAGGTATTGACTTTGCTTATAACGAAGACTTGGTTTTGGATGGAGTCAGCCTAAAGATTCACCAAGGGGATTACTTGGGAGTTATTGGACCGAACGGGGGAGGCAAAACAACCTTGATTAAAATTATGTTGGGATTAATTTCTCCGGCAAAAGGTGTCATCAAGTTGTTTGGTGAAGATATTCATGTCTTTAAGGATTGGTGGAAGGTAGGCTATGTGCCACAAAAAGTGATTAACTTTGATGTGAATTTTCCGGCAACCGTTTTTGAAGTGGTGGCGATGGGAAGGTATGGAAAAAGAGGTTTGTTTAAATCGCTAACAAGAGAAGACAAGAAAATAATTAATGAGTCTTTAAAGCAGGTGGAGATGGAAGATTATAAAAATCGGATTATCGGAGACCTATCAGGGGGTCAACAGCAGAGAGTATTTATTGCCCGCGCTTTAGCCGGACAGCCCGAAGTAATTTTCCTGGATGAACCGATGGCGGGGGTGGATGTACTGGCCCAAGATCAGTTTTATCAATTGTTAAAGAAACTGAATCGCGAATTAGGGTTGACACTGGTGTTTATTTCTCACGATATCGAAGCAGTAGTCAACGAAGTGACGGAGATTGCTTTTGTAAACAGAAAATTGAGCTACGACGATAATCCTAAGAGCTTTGTAAAAGAAGATATGAAGAAACTTTACGGCGATTCCAAATTTATTCATCACCACCACAAACATGCTTGAACTTTTTCAATATAGTTTCGCCGTCAGAGGTTTTGAAGCCGGGGTGATTATCGGCCTGATAGCCCCTCTGATTGGAATCTTTCTGGTGCTAAGGAGATATTCACTGATTGCCGATACTTTGGCCCATGTGTCTCTCGCGGGGATTGCCATCGGCTTCCTGTTGGGACTAAATCCGATCATGACGGCAATGATATCGACAGTGTTGTCATCGGTGGTAATAGAAAGACTCAGGCTTTCTAAGAAGGTTTATGGAGAGTCAGCCTTGGCGATTTTTCTCTCAGGTAGTTTGGCCCTGGCAGTCGTCTTGATCAGTTTGGCTCATGGTTTTAATGTGGGACTCCTCAATTATTTGTTTGGATCGATTGTGACGGTGAAACAGTCCGATCTTTACATTATTGGGGCGCTCGGAGCATTGGTGGCGACCAGCCTTTTTCTCTTTTACAAAGAGCTGGTTTATATTACTTTTGATGAAGAGTCGGCTCAGGTGAGTGGCCTCCCGACCCGGTTTATCAATACACTGTTAATCATCCTTGCCGCCTTGACAGTGTCTTTATCCATCCCAATTGTGGGAGTGCTGCTGATTTCTGCTTTGATGGTCATCCCGGTGGTGACGGCCCTACAATTCCGTCAAAGCTTTACAAAGACAATTGTGATTGCAGAGTTGGTGTCTTTGTTCTCGGTAGTTACAGGAATATTTACTTCTTTTTACTTGAATCTATCGACAGGGGGCACTATTGTCCTAATTTCGTTAATGGTTTTTGCGATTTCACTGGGGTTTAGAAAAAAGTAGAAGTAATAAAAAACCCGGATGATTAATCCGGGTTGTAAAATTATTTAGTGGTGATGGTAGAGAAGAGGGGTTTCAGGCGCCCCATCGTTTCATCAACGAGGGCTTTATCTTTTTCCGGGTCCATGTTTTTCCAGTTGGCGCGTTCCGGAACTCCAAGGAGTTCGGCGGTGATGGTACGAAGATACTGTGCCGGGGCAGAGGGATTCCAGCAGACCAAGTACTTGTCATAGAAAGTGGACCAAAGCAGATAAGGTTCCTGACGAATTTGGTAGAGGGCTTGGAGTTCGGTAAGATTGTCGACAATTTCGATTTTTGAAGTGGGGAAATCCGAGACGATTTTTTCGGTTAAATCCAGACCTGCCGGCAAGAGGTGTAGGTGGGCATGCTTGATAGTTTGACCGACGATACCATGTTCAAAGATGGTAACGGGTCCCGGATACTCCATCTTTAAAAGCTCGATGGATTTTTTGACTATTCGATCGAAGGACTTAATCTGAACTTTGTCCAGAGCACCGAGACACGAAGTGTGAGTAGTGGGAATGAGAAGAAGATAGCCTCCTTCGGTAATTTGGCCGAGCGTGGCCACCACGCTGACTTCGGAAAATTGGGTTATGGTTCGGGGTAGGAGTTTACTAGGGTCACAAAAAATACAATCTGTCACAAGGGCCTCCTTTTATTAAAGTTCTGGGAATAGTATATCTCGAATTTAGGCGGAGGCGGTGTAATTCCCCTCAGTAAACTCTGCGAGTTTCTTCGGGACCTGTCTTGCTGAAACTGTTACAGGTTCAGCTCCGACTTTCGAATCCCACTTTGGCAATAAAAATCTGCCTACACAAGGCAGACAGATTTTATTGCGGAGGCGGTGGGATTCGAACCCACGGGGCCTTTCGGCCGAGGATTAGCAATCCTCTCGAATAACCACTATCGGACGCCTCCAACAAACCCTATTTTAACAGCTATACTCGGTGAATTAGCTTCACGAATGATAAAATATAGCTCTGGAGAGTGGGCAGGACGGTAATGCGTTAGTCTTGAAAACTAATGGGCGTAAGCCCTAACAGGTTCGACCCCTGTACTCTCCGCCCCTGGAGGGGTCGCATAGTGGTCGAGTGCAGAGGTTTACTAAACCTCCGTATCGCAAGATACCGCGGGTTCGAATCCCGCCCCCTCCGCAATTTGAAGCAGCCTGTTATGTTAAACTGAATTGTGGCTACGGATCAAACAGAAAATAGAGATTTAAGTGAGAAAACCTTGATGGAATTTGAGGCTTATGACCGACCACATAAGGTATGGACCAAGGAGTTTTATAGTTCGGTGATTGTGATTGCCTTTCTGGTATCTGTCATTTTGTATTTTATTGAGGGGATGATGCCGGTAGTGGTCATCTGGGCCTTGGTTTTTATGCTCTGGGCGATGGCGAAGACGGAGCCTAAGCTGGTTAAGACGGCAGTTACCTCGTGGGGTCTTAAGGCGGCGGATAAGACTTATCGCTTTGAGGAAATGACCAATTTTTGGTTTGAGACCAAGTGGGGCAGTAGACTAATGAGAATCAACTTAAATGGCTTACCTTGGCACTTGGTGGTCGTAATTGACCCTAAACGGGAAGAAGAAATCAAAAAAGCCATGGTGAGTGGGGTCATTTACCTGGAGCCCGAGGTGACTTGGGTAGACAGAGCTTTGAAATGGGTGGGGGAAAAAATGCCTCTGGAGTGAGGAATATGCCCATATAATGGTAAAATATGACTGTTTGAGTTCGTAGCTCAGTTGGATTAGAGCGCCTCCCTGCGAAGGAGGAGGTCGTGCGTTCGAATCGCACCGGACTCACATTGGAGGGTGGGCAGGACGGTAATGCGTTGGTTTCGAAAACCAATGCCCTTTTGGGCTAACAGGTTCGACTCCTGTATCCTCCGCCAAAGAATTTTTCCTGCCCAGAAAGAGGACAATTTGGAAAAATATAGACCAACAGAGTTTGACAAAAAAACCCATGCCAGGAATCTTGGTTGGTTTAGAGAACTGCTTCGGGAAGATGGAGTATGGGAATACGAAGTAATCGGACGGGAAAAGTATATTTTTAAGTTGAGGGGTGGTGAAACACTAGAGATAATTCACTTTGATATGGAAATAGAGAATGGAGAGTATAAATGGAATGATTTTTTACTAGCCGAGATTGAAGGAGAAGAGGTTGGTTACCTCTATCTGGGAGTTCATTTGCCGAATAGAAAAGATAAAACCTCAAAGGCAGTTTCCGATATTGATGTTCTGGTCAAAGGATTGGGGATTGGGGGACGCCTGGAGGCGGTAAAACAACTCCTTCTCCAAAGAAGAGCAAATAACATCGGAGTCATAAAAAATGTGATTTTTGATGAAAATCAAATATGGATTGATAAAGAAATGACTCAAATAAATCGGAAATTTAGAAAGAGTAGTAACTTGATGGAGTATAAAAACAATATTACTGAGCTCTTGATTAAGAGACAGAACTGGTTGGTAATTTATGGAAATGGTGGCAAGGGTAACTATGAGCATCATGAAATAAAAAGCGTCTTCTGGGGAAGTGAAGGCAAAGAAATTTATAAAATTTACCAACCAGGGGAGGCTATCCCAAGACTAAATTGTGAAGTGAAACAGACTAGAGTGGATCTTAGGAAAAGGGCCAGCAAATTTGTAAATGAGGAATAATCTGAGGGTGAGGTAAAATTGGGGAGGTTTGTATCCGTAGCTCAACTGGATAGAGTACTTCCCTCCGAAGGAAGTGGTTGTGAGTTCGAATCTCACCGGGTACACAAGGTGTAGAATACGCCATGGAAATAATCAAAGATCACTTTTCCGGGGAAATTAGAGAAGGATTAAATAGATTGGGTATCAAAGCTGTATTGTTTGATTTTGACGATACCCTAATTTTTACGGCAGAAA
>JAHFKQ010000006.1:5303-13278 GCA_023245265.1 Candidatus Collierbacteria bacterium | reverse complement strand
GAAATCTTTTTACGACAGATGGACGAGTATGTGAACACGGTAGCCGAGAAGACGGGGATAGACCCAAAAACGCTGGATGAAAGTCTGAGAAGAATTAATGATGAGGAATATAAAAAAGTAGGGGTGAATCCTTTGAGGTGGGCAAAAACCTTAGAGAAAATGGCGACAGAGTTTCAGGGAAGTGAAGAAGTAATCCTAGACAATTTGGGTATATTAATGGAGATCTATAACCAGGAGCCAAGAGTGCGACCGGGGGCGAGAGCGATCTTGGAAGTTTTAAAACGAACTGGGGTAAAAATGGGGCTAGTGACCCATGCCAATGTTGATTGGACATGGAAAAAACTGCAGTATTCCGGGATGATAGATTACTTTGAGACGATTGTGATCGCTGATGAGAACGGCCATAAAGATATCAAGTGCTGGCAGACGGCAATGGAAGATCTGGGTGTATTGGCAACCGAATGTTTGGTGGTAGGTGATAGTCTCAATGGAGATATTATCCCGACGGCTGGAATAGGAGCCCGCACCATGTGGCTTCATAATGGCTCAAGCTGGTCGGTTAATAGGACTGGTGCTGTGCCTGAAAGTACGGTTCATCTAGGCAATGTGAACGAGCTGCTATCGGCTGTGGAGGCATTAGGGTAAAATAAGGGCTGAAGGAGGAGTCCGGATACTGCGTATCCAATCCCTCCTCGTTCACAACAGCGAAAGACGGTAATCTTTCGGTTGTTCACTCGGAGGAGTCGGATAGTGGTCCATTCCACACGCTTGGAAAGCGTGCAGGCGCAAGCCTACGTGGGTTCGAATCCCACCTCCTCCGCCACAGAAAATTCTTGCTTTAGGTGAGAATTTTTTATGGCTAAGTGAGATTCGAACAGTCGGAAGCAGTTTCGTAACGAACCTGCTGAGACAGGCCCTGAGGCACCGGAAGTGACCGAAGGCGAATCCCACCTCCTCCGCCACAGAAAATTCTTGCTTTATGTGAGAATTTTTTATGGTAAGTTATCTTACTAATCTATTGACTTTAGGGTAGAACGGGATAAGATTTATTTATATGGAGAATAAAAAGAAGGTGATGATCGTGGAGGACGATGCCGTGTTAGTAAATGCACTGACTTTGGCTCTCGAAGATGAGGGCTACGACTTGTCTGTAGCGACAGATGGAGAGGAAGCCGAAAGGATGATTTTGAAGGAGAAGCCGGACTTGATTTTATTGGATCTTTTATTGCCAATAAAAAGTGGATTTGAAGTTTTGAAAATTGTACGGGCAAATGCAGACACTAAAGATATTTCGGTGGTGATTCTAACTAACTTTGAACAAGAGACTAGTGTGAATGAGGGAATGAAGCTGGGAGCTAAGGATTACATCGTTAAAGCGAATATCGATATTAAAGATATTCCGGGAATCGTGAAGAAGTATTTACCCGCCTAGACCGGTTTGGGTTTTGGTACAATCAATCAGGATTTGTACAAATATAACCCAAAAATGGAAGATCAAGTTGAGGAAGTAAAGCGAAAAACAGACATTGTGGGAATCGTCGGCCAGTATGTAGCTTTAAAAAAAATGGGCAGACATCACAAGGGCCTGTGTCCTTTTCATGGAGAAAAGACACCTTCTTTTACGGTAAATGAAGAAATGGGTCTTTATAAATGTTTTGGTTGTGGGGCCGGGGGGGATGTCTTAAATTTTTTGATGGAAATCGAGGGAATTGATTTTCGAGATGCTTTAGAGAGGCTGGCAGAAAAAGCGGGTGTTAAACTGGTGGCCAAAAGATTTGAAGGAGGAGACCAAAAACAGAAATTGCTGGAAATAATGGATATTGCGGCCAGATATTATCATTGGCAACTGACAGAGGGTAAGGGTGGAGAGGCGGCTCTAAAATATTTACTGGATCGAGGAATTAACCAAAAATTAATAAAGACTTTTAATATTGGTTTTGCTTTGCCAGGTTGGGATCATTTGACAAATTATTTAACCAAAAAGAAGAGCTATCAAGAGGAACTATTGGAAAAAGCGGGTCTAATAAATAAGAAGAATGCCGGGCAGGGTTATTTTGATAAATTTAGAGGAAGAATAATGTTTCCCTTATTAGATGCAGGTGGAAAAGTGGTGGGTTTTTCCGGGAGAATTCTACCTAGTTTGGAAAAGGAAAATGAACCGAAGTATCTAAATTCACCGGAAACGGAACTCTATCACAAAGGGAGAATGCTTTTTGGCTTTTATCAGGCCAAACAAACGATTAGAGAAAAGAAGCGAGCGGTCCTAGTGGAAGGTCAAATGGATCTTGTCAGTTCTTACGGAGCCGGTGTATCCGAGTCGGTCGCCATCGGCGGCACGGCTCTGACCGAAGACCAGATAACGATGATTTCCAGATTGGCCAAGACGATCTACCTAGCCTTTGATGCGGATGACGCAGGGATACTGGCGATAAAAAGGGCGGTAGAAATGGCCGAGAAAAGGGAAATGGATGTCAAAGTGGTGCAGATTGAAGGAGGAAAAGACCCGGATGAAGTGGCACGAAAAAATCCAGCCCTATGGAAAGAGATGGTGGAGAAAGCGGTCGATGTCTATGAATTTGTGATGACCCATGCGATGAAAAAATATGACAAAGGAAATGTCCAGGGAATTAAAAAAATCACCGAAGAAGTGGTGCCGTTTTTGGCCAAAATTGAAAATAGTGTGGTCAGAGAGTTGTGGATGAGAAAGTTTGCCGAGAGATTGGGAGTAGAGGTGGGACTTGTACGGTCCGAAGTGGAGAGAATGAAAAGCGGAAAAACGGGGATAACTAAGCCGGAGCCGGTCAAAAAAATAGAGGAAGGTGTGGAGAACAAAGTAGAGAAACTGACAAAAAGACTCTTGGGAGGATTACTGCTCCAGCCGATTCTGCGGAAACAAATTAAACCCTGGTTTGAGAAAACAACACTGATCGGAGCTTCCGGAAAGGCCTTGAAACTGGTGATGTCTCAGACTGAGGAGAGTCCGGCAAACTTGATTGAAGCGGCGCCTTCGGAATTAAAAGAGGTACTTCAAGAAGCCTATATGGCCGAGGGAAGCAGTGAAAATACTACGGATAAGGATATCCAGGAGCTAGCAATTCAGCTGGTCCGAGAGGTAATCAGAGAAGAAAAGAAGGTTTTGATGGAAGAAATGGAAACGGCTCGAAAAGAGGGACGGGAGGAAGATGAGGATAGATTGTTTGCCAAAGTGAACGAATTGAACCGAGAAGAGAGCCGAATTGTGACTTTTCTGGGATAGTCCCCAGGTAGGAAGCTCATGCCTATGTTAAAATGGGAGAGAATATTATGCCCGATAAAAAAGACAGTCTCCCAATTCAACTCAAAATTCAGGAAATCTTAGCTCTAGGTAAAGAGCAGGGTTTTGTGACTCAGGATGACATTTTGGAGTATTTCCCCAAGGCGGAAACCGAAGTGAATGATCTGGATTACTTATATGAACTGCTTTTTAAGGCCGACATTGATGTCTTTGAAAGCGTCTTATCTGGACAAGATGCCGAGATAGCTGCCGCGGCAAGTGAACTGGAAAAAGAGCTGGAATCTCTTTCTAAACTAGAAGACACCGAGGTTAATGACCCGGTCCGAATGTACCTAAAAGAGATTGGCCGAATCCCGCTTTTGAAACGCGAGGAAGAGATATCGTTGGCTCAAAAAGTTGAAAGAGGGGACAAGAGAGCGAAGGATATGCTGACCAAGTCGAATCTGAGACTGGTGGTTTCGATTGCCAAAAAATACATGGGTCGGGGAATGAGTTTCTTGGACTTGATTCAAGAAGGCAACAAGGGTTTGATCCGGGCAGTAGAAAAGTATGACTGGACCAAAGGTTTTAAGTTCTCTACCTACGCTACCTGGTGGATCCGTCAAGCCATTACCAGAGCCATCGCCGATCAAGCCAGAACGATTCGTATTCCGGTTCATATGGTGGAGACAATAAATAAACTCATCAGAACCCAGAGAAAATTGATGCAAGACTTGGGTCGCGAGCCGACCGATGAAGAAGTGGCGGCAGAGCTGGAGACCACCCCGGAGAAGGTCCGAGAAATTCTCAAAATCGCTCAAAAGACAACTTCCTTGGAAACACCCATCGGAGACGACGAAGACTCTTTACTCGGTGACTTTATCCCGGATGAGCGCCAAGCCACCCCCTATGAAGCTACTTCCCGTCAATTGATGCACGAGAACTTGGAAGAGGCCTTAGGATCCCTCACCGAACGGGAAAGTAAAGTTCTGAGAATGAGATTTGGTCTAGCCGGAGACAAGCCCCTAACTCTGGAAGAAGTGGGTAAAGTCTTTGGGGTCACCCGTGAAAGAATTCGACAGATTGAGAGTAAGGCTCTGCGCAAACTGCGCCACCCGTCTCGCCGAAGAAAACTGCAAGATTATCTGGAATAGTTTTTAGCGATTTATTTTGGGTTGAGGTTTGCCAGGAACAAGATGGTGTTTGGGACAGCGAGCTTCATATTCGTCGTCACCAATGACAATGAGAGGGTCGGTGTAATTAGCAGGTTCACCATTGATGAGTCTTTGAGACCTGGTAGCTTCATCGCCACAAACTTCACAAATGGCGGTGGGTCGAATAATTTCGTCGCTAAGCGAAAGGAGAGTGGGCATAGAACCAAAGGGTTCACCTCGAAAATCTGTGGCCAGTCCGGCATAAACAACTTTTATGTCCGCTTCGAGTAGGACTTGGATGACATCAACTATTTCCGGAGAGAAGAACTGGATTTCATCGATAGCTACCAGATCTGGTTTACGATCCATAGCAATTAGTTGTTGAACACATTCAAGAATTTCTAACGGGGTGTTGACGGCAACAGCCGGGAATTCTTTACCGGAGCGCGATTTGATCGTGTCACTGCTGCCCCAACGATCATCAATGATGGGTTTAAAAGCGGCGATGTTTTTTCGACGGTACTCACAACGCCTGGCTTCACGAATCAAAATGTCGGTTTTGCCGGCGGCCATGGACCCGGCGATGCCTTTGAGTTTTTCAGTCATACGGTCATGATTATGACGGAAGTAACAAATTTGACAAGGGGTGAAAAAAGAGCAAAGATGGTCTATGTTAATAAACTTAATCATCAACGCACTGGGTTTTTATGTCACCGCTTATATCGTGCCGGGAGTGAAGATAGAGAACTTTCAGACCTTAGCCGTGGTGGCTATTGTTTGGGGAGTCTTGTCTATCATCCTGAAGCCGATCTTGATTCTGCTGACCCTGCCCGTAAATATTATGACTTTGGGTCTTTTTACCTTTGTCATTAATGCCTTTTTGATCATGTTGATGAGTAATTTTGTACCTGGGTTTAAGGTGGACGGATTTGGCGTGGCACTGATTGCAGCCATCGTCCTGTCTTTGCTGAATGTGGTTTTGGGGGGTTTGAAGTAGGGTTTTAGGCTGGATTTGGCCTCGTAATGCTTGCTTCAGGCTGGTTGTTTTGGTAAAATACCTTGTTCGTTTATATTCCCCTGTAGCTCAGTTGGTAGAGCGCCTCCCTGTTAAGGAGGATGTCCCTGGTCCGAGTCCAGGCGGGGGAGCCAGTCTGGTCGAGTAGGTAATATTCGACCACTTATGTTTGATTTATCGATCTTTTTACCTAGTTCGAAAGTAATAGTATCTTCTGAAGTATTTTCAGAGTCTTTCGAACTGTTTGTGCCTTGGACTGCCTTATAAAGTCTGTCAAAGTCGGAAGTGTATTTATATTCAAGTTTTCCATTAGTGATTGTTAGTTTCTCAAAGACAAGATTCAAAAGCTTATGTCTTTGGTCTGGAGTGCCTTTGAGATAGGAGTTGGTGGCGTCTTGGGATATTTCGTATATTTGGAGAGATTTGTTTCTATAGTTGTCTGATGAGTCAGAATGATTCTTGATAGATTTAAGAATATTTTCTTTTTCTTCGGAGTATTGGGCGAGTTTCCTCCTGTAAAAATCCTCTTCTAGATTTCCATCTATTTTTTCATCAAAGAGGCGATCAAGGCGGTTTTGAACTTGGTCATATCTTTGTTTTAGTTCTGTCTGGGTTGACTGGTGATATTCGATTTCTGTCTGGTGGTTTTCTTTGAGAGCTTTTCTAATCCACTCGGTAAGTCGAGGGCTATTTAACTTGAGATCATTTAAGCCTTTGGTGATGATCTTGTCGGTGTCAATTTCTTTAGACCATATTTTTTGACTGCAGTTTCGGTAATGATTACAATGACCATAAGTAATTCCTTTTTGGGTTTCCCAAGTGATGGTGCCAGTGCACTCACCACATTTAATGAGTCCTTTGAATTGGAAGTCATGTCTGCTAAATTTGGGGGAAGTTTTGCCCCTGAGGATTTTTTGAACTTTCTCGAATAATTCATCCGAGAGAAGAGGTTCTTGTTTCCCTTGATAAACTTCGCCATTCCAACAGTTCTTTCCAACATAGAAAGGGTCGGAGAGGAGATCTCCAATTCTGCTTTTGACTACTTTGACACCAGTAGAAGAGCGAAGTCCTTCTTCATACATGACACCAACAAGTTTCTTAATAGAATAGTTGCCTGTAGCATATAGCTCAAACATCCTTTTAATGAGCGGAGAAACTTCTGGATTGATGATGTGTTCTTTATGACCGCTCTCTCCTATGGTTTTATATCCATATGGTGGTTTAGTTGGTAGCCAGCCTTGGGAAATCTTCTCCTTTTGCCCTTTCTTCACTTCTTCAGACAGATTGTCGACATAATTTTTGGCAAAGAGAATGCGGATACCCCAGTTGAGTTTTTCTTGTGACCTGGAATTCTTGTGCATTATGAGTGAATCTTTGACAAGATGAACCTGTCTGGTTTCGTCTTCTTCCAGCCACTCGTCGATCATGACCATATCTTTGAAGTTTCTAGTAAGTCGATCGACTTTTTCGCAAATGATGATATTTATTTTTTCTTTCTTTACGAAGTTAATCATCTGGTCAAACAATTCTCTTTGTTTTCTACCACTAGCTGATTCGGAGATAGAGAAGAGCTTCGTCAGTTGATAGCCTTGTTTCTCCCGATAGGTATTGAGGAACTTTTCTTGGGCTCCTAGAGAATATCCTGTTTCTTCTTGCTCCTTACTGGAAACTCTACAGAGAACGACGCTTTTCATATTAATCTTAGTTTAGTTTATATGGTATCTATTATCAAGTATTGTTAAGTTAATGAGTTCGATATATATGATGCTCAAGGAGTTCGTGTACTTTTTCTGGATGATGACTGGCGAGTTTTAAGTATCTCTGAACCTTGTGAGTTGGTCTTCCAGCATAGGTGTATCTTTTGAGGGAGCCCTTAAGGTCATACATTCGTTTCTCTTCATTAATCATTTTACTTAGAGTACCGAAAAATCCTCGATAGTTATCTTTTTTGCTGGAATATGTAAGGTCGTAACAATGTCGACAAGCAAAGTAGTCACCGTCTTTATAAAGAGTCGCAACTCTTCTGCCACAATACTGTCCACCTTTATACATACAGCACTTGAACCAAAACCTCATTCCACCAAAATGACATGATGAAGTAATTAATGGAACCTTGTACTTAAAATCTTTTTTCTCGCCTGAGTCTCTGTCCGTTTGGGTGTAAATGAGCTGGGCATACAGATCGGGAACTGAAACATTGAAGCTGATACTGTTTTTTGATCCATTATGTCTAGTCCATGTAATCCCTCCAGATTTCAAACAGTCTTTTTCGAAGTAGTTGTGCTTGTTTAACCAGTAAACACTTAGGCTATTGAGACTGTCGGCTTCTGACTTACTTGAATATGAATATCTACCCATTTTGTTTATCAGAAATAATTAGGGATTCTAAATGTTTTAGATATAGTAACTCTTATAGTTATTCTTTTATGAGAGAAATTATAGTTACTATATAGAGTAACTATATAAGTGACTTTATTAGTTACTATGTAATTAGAAAGGGATTTCATCTGAGGTGTCTTTTGGTAAATCAGTGTTTGTATCGGCAGGAACCAT
>JAHFKQ010000006.1:0-5293 GCA_023245265.1 Candidatus Collierbacteria bacterium | reverse complement strand
ATATAGCTCTAAGTTGTCGACAAAAACCATTTCTTTCCATATTGTGCCCGCTCTGAAACAGGGAGATTGAATCCAGATTTCTTCTTGGAGTATCGGATGGAGATGGTCTGACTTCATAATTCTCCAACCATGCTCAGTCCAGCAGTCAAACAGAGTGATACTTGCTTGGGCGAGTGTTTTGCCACTTTCTTTAAGAAGTTTAATTTTTATCTTGATATCCTGTGGATCGATATTCATATTTGTTATTTGAAAACTGTTTATTAAATACTTAGCCTTGGGAAATGTGCTTATTTTTCTTATCCTTCTTGTTTGCCCATGGTCTTAGCGAGTAGAGCGGACAAGCAGTTAATTGGCAGTCCAGTTTTTTCTGACCACACATACAGTCGTAGCACTTTCTTTTGATGATTTCTTCTGTCTCTCTATGTAGTTTGATAACGGCATTTTTGGGTAGGGACTTGAGGTTTCTCATTTTTGTTCATTGTTATTAATAATTCGAAATACTTTGTGAGCGAGTTGCCGATATTAGCGGTTTCTTTTTGGTCAGCATTGATTCCGAAGTCAGAGATGAGAATCTGTTGGAGTTCGGAGAGCAAGGCTTGGCTAATCATGTCTAATGTTCGTAAATCCTTGTTTTAATGGCTTTGAGTTGGTTGAAGAAGGTTATCGGATTGACTTGGATCTCTCCTTTCCAATAAGACTCAACAAAACGATCTAGGTTGCTATCTCGTTTAAACAGAAATTGAATTTTCGGCAGATTAGATCTGTCTAGGGAGTCGACTGGATAATAGAGTGAGAGAGTCGTAGTCAGGCTGAGATCAGAGGTGGAAAAATAGTCATTGATGGTCATCTTTATTGATCACTGTTAATGTGACCAATTTAGATCAATGTTTAGGGCAGAGTAATTCTCAAACAATAAGGGTTAACAGTTGATAACTATCTATAAGTGTTAACCTGGTGCGAATGCTTTTATCTATTCTCTAAGAAGTCAGATAGTAAATATTTATTTTTTATTAAGTCGTCTACCATTTTTTTGAACCGAGCCTGGTATGTAGCGATCTGATCTTTTTCTAGCTCAAAACCAATATTTCTTTCACCGTATTCCTCTTTAATTTTTTGTCCAACTTGTTTGTTCTCCATTCCATCTTTTTTGTACTGAAGCATTTTTTTGCGTATATCGAGATCTTTAATCGTTTTCAAACCACTTCTTTGGTCTGGGGCTTTTGGCAGGTAAGACATGAATTTGTTAATGTCTTTTTCGTTTTTGTCCAGTACTTTTTTCATTTCTTTTAGAGTTAGCTTTTCTCTAAAAGAGATGACAAGTCTGTCTTTGTCTAATATGTTAACTTCCTGCCTGAACTTTTTCAGCCCCCCGATGTACTCAATAGATATAGTTTTGTCCTTCTCCTTTGGAGAAAAGGCAGTATTAGAAAGAATGATTGACATCATTGGTGTGAGCCAATATTGAGGCAAATTTAGAATTTTAAGAATTGTTTGGGTGTCTTGAGCAAGGGCTGTGAATTTTTTGTCCTCGTTTGTTATTGCTTTAAAAGTGACGAGATCGTCTGGGCTTAGAGCCATGCTGACCTTCTCTTGACTGGAAGTGTATCTGGCCTTGAACCCGCCAACAGGGATACCTAGTTTGGCCCTTGCTGTCTCAACAGATTCCCAAAATAGATCAGACTCTTCAAGTATTTTCAGGTAATTTACATCTTCTTTCGAAAAGCCCTCTCTTGGTTCAAGGATTGTAATTTTCATTCTGACTGTATTGTATTTTATTGTGAGGCAATATCAAGTATGATAGGGTTATGAAAAAAGGAGAGGTGGAAGGTCTATTAACCATCACAGAAGTCAGTAATCTACTTAAAGTCCACCCAAATACATTAAGGTTGTGGGACAAAAAAGGGGTTCTTAAAGCAATCAGATTCGGAATAAGGGGTGATAGGAGATATACAAAAAGTGATATTGAAAAGATTACAATGAATCTTAGTAAACATGAAAACGAACAGAATTGAATGTAAATACTGTAAGGAGTTGATTCTAAGAGGTGCGACTAAGTGTAGATTTTGCGGTGAAAGACAAAACAAGAAGGCTGTTGGTTTTCGTGCCTTACAAATAGCCATGTTACTTTTCTTACTACTTCTTGTACCCTCACTAGTATTTGCTTCTATATGGCTACCAAAGTCTAATATCTTCAATAAAGGCATTTCAAAAGTTGCTGATGAAACGAAAGCTGTTCCACCAAGCTTCGAAGAAAGTCTATTGTTAGAGGTAAATAAATTCCGTACAGAAAATAGTAAAGCTCCCTTTGAAAGTGACATTGAAACCTGTGAGATTGCCAAGCGAATGTCTGGTAAAGTAAGCCCAAAAACAATTGTCTTAAAAGATTACATTGATTTGTGTCCAACGTGTAACTCGGTTGGCATGAATCTTGCGACCGATACTGTCGGGGTAATTGACACTCTTAGCTTGTGGAAATTAGATAAAACTACGAATCAAAACATGTTGGCAGGTTACAAATATGGTTGTGTCGCAAGGACAAACACTTTAGTATCTTTGATACTGTCTTCAAAGAAAATTCTGACGAACAATGTCATTGATAGTGCTGGAGGAACAAAAACAAATAGCAATGGATCCCAAATAGACTGTATCGGGCCTGATGGAAAACAGTTTAAATCAACGATGGAGGAGTGTAAAAGTTTGAATGAAAAATGGGGAAAGACATTAGATTATATGGTAAATTGTAATTTTTCATCTGCGTGTGGTGGTCCTAGATACGTGAAGAAAAGTGAATGTGTAGATTGTGTTACTAAGACAGGAATTAATACTAATACGGCACCTCCAGTAACATCTGGCTCAAATAAGGTTCCAGTTTATTTAACGTACTACAAATACACGACTTATTGTCCGCAACAGAATGTGTCTGCCGTTCAAGCAATAGACGCTGATATAGCTAAACTAGCTCCAAAAGCGGCTCAAGACGCTAACGCCTGTGAGGCTGACTTCAAAAAGAATGATTCTTGTTGGCAAACCTGTAATTCCACAAGTACTGCGGATTGGTCAAAGTGTTCCTACGGATCAGCAGGATACCAAACTTGTATGGATACTGAAAATGCGAAATACAGTAGCTGTATAACCAAATGTACTAATCCAAGTGATTCATGTAAGTGGGCTTGGGGAGAGGTCAACAACCTGTCTTCTCAGATAAACAACCTGTGTAAGTAAAAATACCTATAATGTAGTAAAATACGCAAATTATCTCTTTTTGAGAGATGTGTATACTGAATATAGACCTGCCACAATGAATACAGAAAAGCTCAAAAACCTAATATTATTCTTTGTTACTAAGATAAGTTCTGAGAATCTTGGTAAGACAAAGCTTTTTAAGCTTATATTTTTTGCTGATTATGAAGCTAATAATAGAATTGGCTATACGATTTCTGGCGATACTTATCTGAAATTTCCTAGAGGACCTGTTCCCAAGTCTGCTTCGATGGTAATTAAGGACATGGAGGAGAAAAAAGAACTAATAGTAAACGAAGAACTTAGAAATGGTTATTTTCTAACAACTTACAAAGCATTAATAAACCCTGAGATGGGTATCTTTTCAGGCGAAGAAAGGGACATTCTTGGGTCAGTATTGGGTGATTTTGGTAACAAAAGTAGGGGAAAATTGGTGGAACTTTCGCATCAAATGGAGTCTTGGCTAAAAGTGGGAATGTACGAGGAAATGACTTTCGATAATACCAACGGACCTTCACCAGAAGTTTTTTTGAACGAATACAAGCGAGATATGAATGCTCTATCGAGTGAATGAACGACTTATGTATAAAAATTTCTGAAGATTTTCAGAGGTTTTATAGAGGTGTATACGAAGACTTATCTGATGAACCGAATGTTGACTTACAGTCTGAGGATGTTGAAAAACTAATTGGAATAGTACACAGCATAGAGATAGGATATCTTGATGAAAATTATTCTTCTAAAGTGTCTGCCATCGTCATTCATACAGCCTTAGATCACATTTTGTTTAATGGGAATAAAAGATTATCGTTGATCTTGGGTTATTTCTGTTGCCATTGGTTTGGATATTCAATGATTTTGATGGAAGGAAACTTTCCCCGACTTATTAAAAGTGTTGTTGAGGGTGTCAGTAAGACTCTCGATCAAGACAAAAAAAATACTATGAGAAAGAATGCTATAAAGGCTTTGGCTAAGGAAATTGAAGAGTACTCTGTTCCACATGAACCCATGGAACTACCTGATCAGAGTTTGGTTGGAACATTTCTCCGTTTTATAAGAGGAAAGATTTAGTAGAAGTTCGAAAATCGACCCATCCAGCGAGCCAAATAGTTATTAATCTGCCCAAAGGTTTATTATTTTATGGCTAGCACGATAGAATTACTTCAAAAACAACTAAGTATAGTCCCTCAACTGAGAGAATTGCCAAGTTCTGATCACCCCAATTTTAAAGAGTGGGAACAGTTAACCAACGCAATAATTGAAAAGAGACTAGGAAAAGAAAAGAAAAATTTAAATGATTGCAACTTTTGGCCTAATAGAGTTGGACCGTGGGAGGCAGAAGAATTAAGGCAGGCATTAAATGAAGGACTTGATTCATCTGAGGCTTTAATAAAGGCATTGATACAAGAAATTGAAATATTTGGCGATGAGACATTATCTGGTAACAATCCGATTCCGAGTTCAAAAATTTATCCAAAATTAAAATTTGGTGAAGCCGAAAGACCGGGACAGCCGGGTGGTGGAGGAAGCGTGTTTATTCAGGCCGAAAATTTTACAATGAATGGTGGTGGTCGAATATCTGCAGATGGCGGAGATTATATTGTTCACCAAAATGAGTTAAATAACTTTGGTACCATAAACCAAACAATAGCGGAAACAATCAATAATATAACTAAATTGACACATACGGTTAGCCAGTCTGAATTGGATGAGGCAGATAAAAGACAGCTAATTGGAGACATAGAAACAATAAAAGCGCAGATAATTAAGCCAAAACCTGATAAGACCATTCTTCAAAAAGCTTGGAATGCTGTGCAGATAGCATCAACAATTGGTGGAGCTGCACAACTGCTCGGGATGATTGGGTCTAATGTATTGCCTTTGTTGAAGTAATTTTAATTCTTTCAATTTTTGTCTTGCTTGTTCTGCCCATATCGGATTCTGAAAAGGCTTGATAAATAAACAATCGCTTTGGTCAGAACAAAGCTCGGGACAGGGAGCAAATTTGTTTTGATTGAGGTATATTTACTCATGGTTGTATTAACTGTCATTA
>JAHFKQ010000049.1 GCA_023245265.1 Candidatus Collierbacteria bacterium | reverse complement strand
CCAAGATCACCGATCTGCCTTCGGCCGGTCAAAAAGGTGGCTCTGAAGCCGAAGTCCTTGCTCCTAAGGTCACCAAGACTACCAAAACCGTCGTTTGTACCCCGGTTTATGGCCAGGCTAACACTTGTACCGAGCACCTTGTGGTCGATACCGGTGCCCAGGACGCCATATTCTTTAACTTTGCCGCTTTCTCTTACCTCGCCGGCTTGGCCTCCTTCGTCTTCGCCAAACGAGCCTAATCGTCATCCTTGAAATTTACCTCTGTGCTCGTCCTAACTACGAGTCCAGAGAGTAGACTTTAAGTTCTACGAAGTTCCTTGAAAAGCTATTTCACCCCACCCTCCTTTGGAGGGAATCAGACTCAAAGGAGATAAACATGATTGCGATACTCGTTTTTTATGCTTTGGCCGCCATCTTTTTGTTGGTCGGCCTCGTTTTGCTCGTCCGGGCCTTTTTAGCCCCGGAACGCAAGTTTGAAAAGGGCCTCGTCGCCGTCATGGTGATGGTCGTCGCTGGCCTCTTGTTCGTCATTGGCTTTCTGCTCGCGAACTTCAATCGGACCAATATGGGTCCTGGCATGATGTTCCCCTACGGGAACCCGGCCACCGTCCAAACCGAAGCCGCCCCTGACTTGATCGTCACGAACTCGGGCTCTGCAGAGACAAACTTCGTCCCTACCAGCGCCCTTCCCGAATGCTTCCCGGTCAATGGCCCCTGGCTCGATGCTTTTGCCAAAGGCTTGGTCTATGAAATCGACCCCGCCGACCCGATTTTCGACCAGACTGCCTTCAATTACGCAGAAGTGGTAGTCGTTCCTTCTGAGCCCGGTGATCTGCACTCGGTTTTCGAGATGAAGGACAAATTTGTGGCCGAGCAGGGCAATATCTGGACTTGCGGTGTCGTCTCCGACCTCAAGGTCAAACACACCATTCTCTTCCAGTCGGCCGACAAGAAGTGGCAAAATTGGGATATCCAGCCGGATAAACCCTTCCATGACATCCGCGTCATCACTCCTTTCGCCTTGTGGACCTACGACGCCGGCATCAAACCGGCTTGGGCCTTGGAAGCAGACGACACCAATCTGGTCTGCCCCTTCGTCACAGTTTCGATGTCCAACCCGGCCGGTGTCATTCAGCCCGATGGTTCCTTCGTTGGCGCACCCGGCAAAGCTGGCTGCGACTTCGTGGCTATCTACCCAGATGGCCAAGCTGTCCGCTACCACGATGCCATCGATTCCTTCCCGTACCCAGCCGGGACCCGCTTTTATCTCTTCGCTAAGAGCCTGAGCAACGAAGAAGTGGCCAAAGACCTCAATATCGGGGTCATCTCAATCGGTGAATAGCTTCCCCTTTCTCTCCCAGCCCCCCGTTTTTACGGGGGGCTTTTTCTTGCTTTTTTAGCCTCAATGTGATATATTATAAGACTACATGAAACTCACGGCCTTACAACTTAGTGCCTTCAACCGCCCCGATAGTCTTCTTGTCATCTCCACCTATCCGGACCAAAAAACCACCCACACCGGTGGCGGTCTGGCGACCTATACCAAGAATAGTTTACTGGCCATCAGAAAGGCCGACCCCCTCCGCAAGATCATCGTTTTAGCCAATATCACCGATGAACCGGAAACTTATCTCGAAAAAGGCATTTTGGTTATCCGTTGTTGGGAACGATCTCTCCTGAGTTTTTACTTTCCTCTTACCCAAGCTCTCCTCAAGTTTGACCAGGTCAAAAATATTTTACTGGGCTTCGAGTTTGCCGCCTTCGGCGACTTGTTCACCACCGGGCTTCTGCCTTTATATTTATCTATCTTAAAACTAGCCGGCAAACGACTCGTCACCGTCGTTCATCAAGTCGTCTCTGACCTAACCGACCTGGCTACTCACACCGGCATTGACAAGAATAAGCATTTAAATCTTTACAATCGCTTACTCATCGCCTACTTCCGGTGGCTTGGTTTCGCTTCTCACAAAATTGTGACTCTCGAACAAAATCTGGCCGATCGTTTTAACCTCATAGTTCCCGGCATGAAGGCCACTGCCATTCCCCACGGCTTATATCCCAAAAAAGCCATCGAGAAAAAACTGGCCCAGTCTAGATTAAATTTAGATTCCCGTCATCTTTTCGTTCTCTGTTTTGGTTACTTATCCCATTACAAAGGCTCCGACCTCATCGTCAAAGCTTTCAAAAAGCCCTTATTGGTCGGCAAGAAAAAAGTCCGTCTAATTCTGGCCGGTGGTGAAAATCAGACCCAAGGCCAAAAGCATCACTATCGTCATTTCTACAAAAATTTATACAAAGCCATCGATAATAATCCCAACATCATCCACACCGGCTTCGTTCCGGACACTCGTATCAAGTCGTTTTACTCCGCCGCCGATTTGGTTGTCTTCCCGTACCGTACTTTTATGAGTGCTTCGGGACCTTTATCTCTTGCTATCGCTTACCGCAAACCGTTTATCGTTTCTGAGCCGCTGGCAAACTACTCTCCGGCCTCGTTTGGTTTAACTACGGACTCCATTCGCCAAAGCCTCAAAGACACTTTGTCCAAGAAATCTCGCATGAATAAATTGACTGAGCTTTCCCAAACCATGTCGGCCCAAAGAAACTTTAACCGCCAAGGAGCCCTCTACCTTGCTCTTTTCGCAAGTCACCAGTCCTCCCCGGCCGGGACTCTCCTCGCCCGTCGCTAAACTCTCTCAGTGCTAAACTAGGGTTTATGAAAAAGCTTTTGCTCATCAAACTGGGTGGTAGTTTAATTACCGATAAGTCTAGTGATTACACCGCCCGTCCCGAGGTCATCGCTCGCCTCGCCCGAGAAATTAAATCGGCTGAAAAAAATTTTGATGGCGATATTATTCTTGCCCATGGCAGTGGCTCTTTCGCTCACACCCCCGCCGCCAAATTTAAGACCAAGGATGGCCTCACCGACCGGCAAAGTTTTGCTGGCCTTCCCCTCGTCGCCGATGCCGCGGTGCAGATAAATAGAATTGTGATCCAACATTTTTTGGCGGAAAAATTGCCGGCCGTTTCTTTCTCACCCGCCAGTCTTTTTCTGACCCGGTCCCAAAAAATCTCCTCAACCCACTTAGCCCCGGTCCTTCATGCACTTCACTTAGGCTATCTCCCTATCCTTTACGGTGATATTATTTTCGACCTGAAGCAGGGTTTTTGTATCTATTCCTCGGAAAAAACTTTAGCTCTTTTAGCCACCAAGTTAGCCAAAAAATACTCTCAAATCAATCTCCTTTTTTGTGGTGATAGTGACGGCGTTTATGACGATCGTCACCAAACCATTCCGACCATCACTCCAAAGTCTTTCACCCGCTTAAAAAAATTCATTACCGGTTCGGCCAAGACCGATGTTACCGGCGGTATGCTTCACAAGGTGGAAGAAAGTGTGGCCTTAGCCAAAAAGGGGATTGAAACTCTCATCATTGATGGTCAAAAACCGGGTGAACTTAAGCGAGCTATCCTGGGTCAAAAACACACCGGCACACTTATCACCGCCGACTAAAACATATCCGTATCGGCCACAATCAGTCGGTACCATAGCCGCTCATGCTCGGTCATCGGCAAAGCAAACTTGGCTTTCGTTCTCACAATCTCCCGTAACTCGGTCACAATTTCCGGTGGTTTTTCGCCCCAGACAAACTCCCAACCGATACCAAAAAGAATGCCCAGTTCCGAGGTTTTTAATTCGGGGTCATTCGGATCTATCATGGCCAAGACATCTTCTAGTTTCAAGTTATCATTAGCCTGCCATAGTGTCCCGGCTTCTGTGCTCGGCACTTGCCAGAACTCAAATTTACTTTTCATCTCGCCTAGTTCCCCGGAGATGACCGAGCTCAACAAGGCTTTTTTATTTTCTGTATTTGCCACGCCCCTATTCTAGCAGACCCAATCCGTGCCTAACACTTGACAAATTAAGCTCACCGTGGGATTATAGGACATCTCAAAACCTTAACAAAGGAGTCTTTCATGCCTACTACGCGGAAACCTGCAAACCAGTCCTTGAGATATACCGTCACTACCCCCGATTTGGTCCCCATTGATTCCACCTCATCAAATCGGAAAGTCAGCTGGCTGGCCCTCATTGGCTGTATCTTTACCGGTGTGATCGCCAAGGTCGCTATCGGCTTACTCGCCTGGACCTTACCCATCGCTAGCATCCTTCTGGGTCTGGCCTTCATCTACTCGATCTTGCCGGCGAATCTTTTTTCTCAAATCAAAGAAAAGTACGACGATATAAATAGTCGCTACTAATTCTTCGGCACTTTCCCTCAAACCCCGCCCACGGCGGGGTTTTTTGTGTCCAAAATGTTAAACTAATTTGTGCCGAAGAATATTACCAAAGCCAAACACCGTTTCCCCCTCCGCCAGCTCCGGCAAATTCCGAAAATCTTACGGAACACCTGGCCGATTTTTGTCCTCATTCTCCTCACTCTTTTTATTGCTTTCCTCAATTACGAGCCGGGCACTATGCTCCTCGGTTGGGACAATTTATCTTCCGAATTAAATCCTATTTTAAATCTTCGGCGCGCCCTTTTTTCCGTCTGGCAGGAATACCAATCGCTCGGACTTTTAGGCGGTATGGCCCATGCCGCGGACTTACCCCGAGTCCTAGTTATTTATCTTTTATCACTGATACCCTCTCTCCCTTTTTCGACTATTCGCTATCTCCTGACATTTCTCCCTTTAGTTCTCGGACCTCTCGGAGTCTATCTTTTTCTCGACCGTCGTCTTTTCAAAAATCTCTTAGACTCTAGGACTACTCAATATGCTTCTTTTCTCGGTGGTTTGTTCTATCTTCTGAATCTCTCCACAGTGCAAACATTTTTTACTCCTTTCGAGTCTTTTACCTACTTTTATGCCGCCTTTCCCTGGTTGCTCTATTTTCTTACCGGCTATCTGGAAAAGCCCGAGTGGACCTCCCTTCTAGCCATTTATATAGTGTCACTTATTTCCGCTCCCTCTTTTTATGTCGAAACTGTCTTTGTCGTTTTCTCACTTTTACTTATCCCCATTTTTAGCGAGGTTTTTTACTCCCCCAAAAACAAGAAAAATTCTTTTAAAAAAATCCTCAAATCTTTTTTTGCTATTTTAATTCCCCAACTTTATTGGTTTTTTCCGGTCGTCTTTTTTGTCCTTACCAATGGTCATGTCGGCGAACTGGCCAAGATAAATTTGCTCTCTTCTCCGGAAACTTTTTACCGGAATTTACAGTTTGGTAATTTAGCCGACATCGCTTTATTAAAAGGTTTTTTCTTTAATTTCCTAGATCTTTCGGGTCTCGGCAAATTCGACTACTTACTTTCTGTCTGGCGCGGTCATCTGGCTTCTCCTCTGGTTGGTCTTTTGGGTTACCTCATTTTTGGCGTCGTTCTGACTGGTATCTACTACTCTCTCACCAAAAAGTTTTTCTGGACCAAAAGTCTTCTGGGCATTCTCCTCTGTTGTCTTTTCTTTTTGCTCGGCGGTGGTTTACTCATAAACGCGGCTATTCCTCTGGTGGGTGAACTTTTTCGCTCCCCCTTTACCAAGTTCTCTACTCCCTTGGCTTTTGCCTATGCTTGCTTTTTCTCGATTGGATCTGTGTTTTTACTCGACCTTTTTACCTATCTCCACAGTCGCCT
>JAHFKQ010000005.1:19298-23961 GCA_023245265.1 Candidatus Collierbacteria bacterium | reverse complement strand
AAGAATTAAAACTTCGACCGATGCCACGACGGCGGCCAGTCCAAGCGGAGCGTGGAGCTTTACGCCGGGAGTTTTGGATAAGGGGAGCAGTGCAGTGGTGATTACTTCGGGGGTCGAGAGTTTATCTTTGACACTAATATATAACGCGACCGCTTCGGCCACGCCTTCGGCGACACCAACCGCAGTCCCAACTGAACTGCCGGCTACCGGAGTTTGGGAGTATTACCTACCGATATTAGGAGGAGGATTACTGGTGTTATTTTTGGGAAAATACCTTAAAGACAGAATGATGGCTTGGGAAGGTCGAAAGTAAGATGGCGGATTTCTGACATTAGTGGTTAAATATGTTACCTATGACAATGAGTGGTAACAGGATAGAAGTAATTTACGATATCGAAACCCAAAAACTTTTTGAAGAGATTACAACAAATGATCCCGCCGATTTGGGCATTTCTGTAGTGTCCGTGTATCGGCGAGAAATAGACAAGACAGGGAAAGAAATTTCCGGGGAGATGAAAAGTTTTTGGACGGATGAAGTGAAGGATCTCTTTGGAGACAAAGAACTCTATTTTGAGTCGATGTGGCCTTGGTTTGAAGAAGCCGACCGCATTATTGGTTATAACTCTTTTGGGTTTGATAACCCGGCGATGAATGGCATTTACTCGGCCGGAGATTTTACTAAATTGAAGCATTTTGATGTTTTGGATGAGATCAAAAAAGTACTGGGCTTTAGAATAAAACTAGACGCGGTCGCCAAAGAAACTATTGGTGCTGGCAAGAGTGCCGATGGACTGGACGCCGTGAAGTGGTGGAAAAAGAGAGATTTGGAGAGTCTTGGTAACCTTAAAAAATACTGTGAGATGGATGTAGAGGTGACGAATAAAGTTTATGACTTCGCCCTGAGTAAAGGGAAGTTGATGTTCAAAGATAAGTGGAACGAGTATCGGGAAATTGTGGTCGATTTTTCTTATCCGGTACCGGTAACAGAGGCAGTGCCAGCCGAGGTCCAGATGGGATTGTTCTAGATTTCGATATAAAATAATCTGATGAGTGACACTAAAAAAGTGGCGGTATGTGTGATTTTTGATGAACTGGGGAGAATATTACTTCAGAGACCGAGTGACTTGAAAAACTTTGGGGAGTATCAAATGGCTTGGTATCCACCAACAGGACATGTAAAAGAAGGAGAAACGGTGGAACAAGCACTAGTTCGAGAGGCTTATGAAGAACTAAATATCATCGTCAAACCGGTGGAGTTGATTTCGGAATGGGAACAGGATGTACCGGGGGAGACTGCCTATTGGTGGCAATGCAAGATTGTCGGAGGAGAAATGATGAATGGGGAAGAAATTGGTGAACATAAGTTTTTCACCTTGGAGGAGGCTAAAAACATCAAGTTGTGGCCGGCAGAAAAGAAATTCTTTGAAAGGTTTTTTTGGAAGTAACTCGGTATAAAATAAGGAATGGAAAAAAATGCGGTGACAGAATTACTAGCAGTTCAATATGAAGGTGCTGTAGTTGAGATGACTGATGAGGTCCTCCCTAAACTGGAAAGAGTGTTTTACAAGGAAGGACTAGAAAAACTTATTACTTTGCCGGAGGGTTCAAAGCTGGTTTTAAAAAAAGTGCGTCTCGACAAAAACTACAAGCCAGTGACTATGGATTGGGCAGTTCAGTCTGAGAACCCTCAAATCGAAATTGACTATTCATATCTAATAGAAGGGAACCATAATCAAGGTGGAGCCTCAGAGATGACCGTTTTAATGAGAACAGAAACGGAAGGTGGTATGCCCTTTGCTGAGATTGTGGCTCAATATAATAACGAAAAGGCGGCTTGGGAGTACCAATAGCCCAAGAGATTGACCCGGGAACGATACTTGGAGTATAATAGTCCAAGTATATGTTTACACTCACCAAAAAGGCGGATTACGGAATGGCAATGCTCTCTATCTTGGCTCAAAAAGGCCGTGGTGGCCGTGTTTCCTTGAAAAAACTACAAGAGATGGGCATGCCCAGAGCCTTTATGGGGAAGATTGCCGGTGCGTTGGTCGAGGCCGGAATCTTGAACTCTAAAGAGGGTAAGGGTGGTGGTTTTAGTCTGAACTACGAACCAAAAGAAATTCAGATTAAGGAGGCTTTGGAGGCAATTGAAGGTGAGGTCGAGCCGGTAACCTGTGGCGGCTGTCCGGTGGACGGAGGGTGTGGACAGCAGGACTTTATGGGACGACTGGCTGGTGAGATTGAAGGATTACTGGAAAAATACACCTTGGAGGACTTAATTAAATAACGATAAAAATGCTAAAAATCACCAATCTGAAGGTAAAAATAGAAGAAAAAGAAATCTTGAAGGGAATTGACCTGGAAATTTCCCCCGGTGAAGTCTTGGCCCTTATGGGTCCAAACGGCTCCGGCAAGTCATCTCTGGCCAACACCCTAATAGGAAACCCAAAATATGAAGTGATTGAGGGCGAAATGGTTTTTGAAGGGAAAAATATCGGAGAGATGAAACCAGAGGAGAGAGCCCAAATAGGTGTCATGATGGCCTTTCAATACCCAATGGCCATTCCGGGAGTGACGATTCGGGAAATGCTATTGGCCTCATTGCGGGCCAAGGGGTTGACGGTCAGTGCCCTGGATCTGAAGAAGAAGATCGCGGATGAAGCCGACAAATTACATGTTGAGCCTGGATTGTTAAATCGAAGCTTAAATGAAGGTTTTAGTGGGGGAGAAAAGAAGAAAATGGAAATCCTCCAGATGCGGATTTTGAGTCCAAAGCTATTAATCTTGGACGAGGTGGATTCCGGTTTGGATATCGATGCCTTGGCCTTGATAGCCAAGAATGTTCAAGAAATGGTAAAAGAAAATAAGATGAGCGTTTTGGTAATTACCCATTATCAAAGGCTATTGAAGTACCTACAGCCCGATAAAGTGATGGTGATGAAAAATGGATTAGTGGTGGATAGGGGAGGCAAGGAAATTGTGGATAACTTGGAGAAAGAAGGTTATAAGATATATGAGTAAAAAGACTGATCAAGATAAATTATTACAGGATAGTAGCTATGCTTTGGGCTATACGGATGAGGTGGAGTATGCGTATCAAGCGCCGACAGGTCTGACTGAAGAGTTGGTCCGAAAAATGTCGGCTCTTAAAGAAGAACCGGAGTGGATGTTGGAACGAAGACTCAAAGCATTAAGGTTATACGAAGAAATGCCCACGCCGACTTGGGGTGGTGACCTCTCCCCTATTCACTTTGAAGATATTCACTATTACACCAAGCCAAAAATGGCCGCTGCTGCCAGCTGGGATGAAGTGCCCGATGCAATTAAAAATACCTTCGAAAAGATTGGGGTACCGGAAGCCGAACGAGAAATGCTGGCTGGAGTAAAGGGTCAGTATGACTCGGAAGTGATATATGGATCTCTCAAAAGAAACCTCTCCGAAAAAGGAGTAGTTTTCTTGTCGATGGATGAGGGATTAAAACAATATCCGGAACTGGTCAAAGAGTATTTTGGAAAAGTGATTCCCATTGGAGACAATAAATTAGCGGCTCTAAATAGTGCTGTTTGGAGTGGTGGTTCATTTGTTTATGTGCCGAAAAACACTGATGTGGGACTCCCCTTGCAGGCCTATTTTAGAATTAATACCGAAAGCGCAGGCCAGTTTGAGAGAACTTTAATCATTGCTGATGAGGGTAGTAAAGTCCACTATATTGAAGGTTGTTCTGCTCCATCTTTCTCATCGGCTTCACTACACTCCGCCGTGGTAGAAATATTTGTAAAGAAAGGGGCCAAGGTGCAGTACTCGACAGTCCAAAACTGGTTCAAAAATGTTTACAACTTGGTGACCAAGAGAGCCTGGGTCGAAGAAAATGCGCAGATGAAATGGGTCGATGGAAACTTGGGATCTAAGCTGACGATGAAGTACCCGTCCTGTGTGTTGGCGGGGAGAAAAGCACATGGTGAATTACTTTCCGTCGCTTGGGCCGGGGCCGGACAGCATCAGGATACTGGCGCCAAAATGATTCATCTGGCTCCGGAAACAACCTCTCTGATTGTCAGTAAATCCATTAGTAAAGCCGGGGGGAGAGCCACCTATCGAGGAATGGTCCAGATGGTGCCAGGGGCACATGGAGCCAGATCTAAGGTGGTTTGTGATGCCCTGATTCTGGATGATTTGAGTCGATCTGACACTTACCCGACTAATAAAATTATGGAGAATGATGTGGTGCTCGAACATGAAGCGACAGTTAGCCGTGTCAGTGAAGAGCAACTTTTCTATCTACAAAGCAGGGGAATTTCGGAGAAGGAAGCGTCGGCGATGATCGTGAATGGATTTTTGGACCCGATTATTAAAGAAATTCCACTGGAGTATGCTATCGAGATGAACCGACTGGTGGAACTGGAAATGGAAGGGAGTGTAGGATGATAACAAAGACTTTTGTACTAGATAAACCGGGGATGATTGACCTCGTCGTGCCTTTTGTGGAAGAGGGGGAGGAGATTGAAATTCTGGGAATGGTGGAGGCAAATGAAGCCGGAGATTATCTAGTGAGAGTTTTGGCGGATCATGTGGCCAAGAACACCTTTGGAAGAGTAGTCGTAAAAGGAGTCGCCCGAAACGGAGCCAGAATCAGAATTGACGGGATGGTAAAAATTGAGAAGG
>JAHFKQ010000005.1:0-19288 GCA_023245265.1 Candidatus Collierbacteria bacterium | reverse complement strand
ATAGCTTTTTGGAGATGAGAGTGCTGCTTCTTGATAAAAAAAGTAGTGCGGTAGCCGAACCAAAACTGGAAATTGAAAACAATGAGGTGAAAGCCTCTCACGCCGCTTCGGTCGGAAAAATCGACGATGACCAAATTTTTTATCTTAAAAGCCGAGGAATTGACGAGGAAGAGGCTAAGTCCATTATCGTAGAAGGTTTTTTGAAAGACATTAAATTGCGAATTAACGAGTAAAATAAGGTATGTTTGATATACATAAAATTAGAGCCGATTTCCCGATTTTGAAGAGAAAGATTCACGGACACGACTTGGTATTCTTGGATAGCGGCGCTACTAGTCAAAAACCGGAAAGCGTCATCAAAGCGATGGATGATTATTATCGAAACTCCAATGCCAACATTCATCGGGGGGTTTACGAGCTATCGGTCGAGGCAACCAGACTGGTCGATGAGGCCCGAAAAAAGGTCGCTAATTTTATCGGAGCCCGAGCCGAAGAGACCATCTTCACCAGAAATGCCAGTGAGAGTATCAACTTGGTGATGTATAGCTGGGGTCGAGACAATATTAAGTCCGGTGACGCTGTTTTGGTCAGTAAACTAGAGCATCATTCTAACTTGGTACCTTGGCAAGAGCTATGCCGAGAAAAGGGAGCCGAACTAAGAATCATTGATGTTGACGAAAATGGCATGTTAAAAATGTCAGACGGGGAGGAGAAGACTTTTAGCGAAAATGGCTTGAAAGTTAAATTGGGAAGTTTTGACCAACTGGTCGATGACAAAGTAAAACTTTTGGCGGTGACAGGGGCGTCCAATGTTTTGGGGACGACACCGGATTTGGCGGAAATGATTAAAAAGATTAAGGTGAAGGCCAAAGCAGTGACGGTCTTGGTTGATGCATCGCAAATGGTGCCCCATATGAAAGTAGATGTTAAAAGTATGGGTGTCGATTTTGTGGCCTTTTCCGCTCACAAAATGCTAGGACCAACAGGGATGGGAGTTCTTTGGGGAAAGAAAGAAATTTTATCGAAGATGCGACCCTTTATGTTTGGTGGAGACATGATTGGGGAAGTAAAAATTACCGGGGCTACTTGGGCAGAACTACCAAGCCGATTTGAGGCCGGCACACCGGATATTGCCGGCATTGTGGGGTTGGGGGCGGCCGTGGATTATTTAGAAAAACTGGGAATGGATAATGTCCGCCAACACGAAAAGGAACTGATGAAGTATGCCCTGGAGAAGATGACACCACTTAAAGAAGAGGGCTTAATAACTCTGTATGGACCAAAAGATGTGGAAGACCGAGGAGGAGCCTTGCCCTTTAATGTGACCGGGATCCACGCCCATGATGCGGCTCAAATCCTGGATAACTATGGCATTGCGGTCCGCAGTGGACAGCATTGTGCGGCACCACTGGTAACCAGCTTTGGTGTGCCGGCGATGGTGCGGGCCACTTTTTATGTTTACAACACGACACAGGAGATTGATTACTTGATTGAAAAAATTAGAGAAATTCCAAAAGTATTTGCCTAAATGTCCGATTACAAAGAGATAATCATCGATCACTATAAGAGCCCGAGGAATTTTGGGGAGTTGGGCGGAGCCGATATTTCGATGGAGGAGTCAAATGCCTCCTGTGGAGACATGATACGAATACAAGTAAAAACTCAAGGCGAGAAAGACTTTATAATAACGGAAATGAAATGGCAGGGGGTGGGTTGTGCAATTTCCACGGCTTCCGCCAGTATGATCTCAGAAAAAATTGTGGGAATGAATAAGAATGCCTTGGAAAAATTTGGCGAAGCGGGGATAATAGAAATGCTGGGAGGCGAGATAAATCCGGGTCGAATGAAGTGTGCTACACTCGCCTACCGAGGGTTATTAAAGATATTTGAGTCACATGAATGATTGGAAATTGATACTAAAAGTGGTTCTAGGGAGTGCCTTGCTCTTGGGGGTGGCAATTTGGGGTTTGTCTAAGATGGCAAGTCCGGAAAGTGCGCAAAAAGTGGATGAAAAAATCTTACTTGAGGGGGCCAGGTTTGTGAAAGAGAATGGCGAAACCAAGGTCACGGTCGTGAACTTTTCCGATATGCAGTGCCCGTCATGTAAGGCAGCTGATCTTGAAACGAGAGAATTATTTAATATGCCTGGGGTAAAGATAGTGACGAGGTTATTTCCACTGCCTCCATCTCTGCATCGTTATGCTCTCATCTCCGCCAAGGCTGTGGAAACGGCGCGAATGATGGGGAAGGGTTGGGAAATGATGACGATTCTATATGATAAACAAGCAGAATGGTCTGCCGTGGATAAACCGGAGAGTAGCTTTGCTGAGTATGCCAAAAGCTTAGGACTAGACACAAAACTATTTTTGGAAAAATTGGTATCTAAAGAAGTAGCCGAAAATGTTCAAATCGATGCCAATTTGGCGGCGTCCTTACAGCTTCCGGGGACACCGACCTATTTTATTGATGGTGAACAAGTGGGAGCTCCATTTGTCATGGATAAGGTTAAGGAAATATTGGCAAAGTCTAAATGATTAACCTACCCATCTTGACTGCAACTGCTTTGGCCAATGGCTTGAATCCTTGCGGAATAGGGATGTTGATTACCTTTTTGGGCTATCTATTGGTATTTGGAAGTAAAGGGAAGGAGAAGGGGTGGATGTTAAAAACCGGGGTAATTTATATCTTGACCGTTTTTGTCACCTATTTGCTACTGGGATTGATTTTTTATCAAGTGGCGTTTTATATGCAACGATGGTGGCTGGCTGGAGCTTTCAAAAAGATATTGGGGGCTTTAATTGCATTGGCCGGATTGATCCAGGTAAAAGATGTTTTTTGGCAGGACTCGCCGATTCATCTGAGGATGCCGAAGATAGGCTTTGAAAAAATTAGTAAGATGATGGCTAAGACCAGTACCGGAGTAACAGTTTTAATTGGAGTATTAACGACGGTTTTTTCGACTCCTTGTATGTTGCCCTTGTATATCGGAACGACAGCGGTGATTGCCAGATCAGGCCTGCCCATGCTGGGGGTCCTGGGTTATTTCCTTTACTATAATCTGGTCTTTATTATGCCTCTAATAGTGATTTTGATCTCCATGGTTGGAGGTAAGCAGGTGGTGGAGATGAAAGAATGGGAACATAAAAATACGGCCTGGATGAGAGGCTTGCTGGGAGTAGCATTAATAATAATGGGGGTCATGATTGCCTTCAGGTAGATTTCATATGACACCAAAAAAAATTATTGGAAAAGTAGAGTTTAAGGAAAATTTGGCTGGCAAAAACTGGCTGGTGCGGATCGGGTTTTCCGAAGAGGTAAATTTTATACCGGGACAGTACTCAAGCTTGAAGGTAAATGAAGCGGGTCTCAGACGATCATATTCGGTGGCCAGTTTACCAAATGGGAAGTCAATTGATTTGTTGGTGGATGTGTCTCCGATGGGAATAGGGTCAAGATTTATTTTGGGTTTGAAAGTGGGGGATGAAGTGGAAGTTTTAGGTTTTTTGGGCAGATTTACAGTTGATTCCAATTTATTATTCGAGGCAAAATCGATATTGTTTGTCGCAACTGGAACAGGAGTGGCTCCCCTGAAAACTATGATTGAGGACCTGCTTTACAACAAACGATTTGCCGGTGAAGTGAGGCTGGTTTGGGGGATGCGACATGAAGAAGACTTGTACTGGCTCAAAGAGATGGAAAACATAAACCGGGACTTCGATAATTTTAGGTTTGATCTAGTGCTTTCCAAGCCGAAAGAAGATTGGCCCGGTTTTAAAGGCCATGTTACGGATGTGGTGAGAACTTTATCTCAAAATTGGTCACAAACTTTGGCCTACTTGTGCGGAGCTAAAGAAATGATTATTGAGATTAACAAAGAACTAATCGCGAAAGGGGTGCCGGAAACCCAAGTATTTTACGAGAAGTATTTTTAAGAAAGAAAAGCTAAATGGAACAAACAACTGAAGATAGAATTCGTGAAGCTTTAAAAAAAGTGATTGATCCCGAGCTGGGAGTGAGCATCGTAGAGCTAGGCTTAATTTATGATGTCCGTTATGAAGCGGGAGAGGCGGAAGTGGAGATGACACTGACTAGCCCCGGTTGTCCGTTAGCACCGGTCATCGATAAAAAAGTGAGAGAGGCGATGAAGGAGGTGCCCGAGGTAAAGAAGGTGGTGGTAGAGCTGGTTTGGGATCCACCTTGGAGTACCGACGCCATGTCGGAAGAGTTGAGGGCGGAACTGGGGATTGATTGAGATTTTTTCTTTCGGTTCGTGATTTGATATAGTGGAGTAATAAGTGCTTGCTCTTATATAATGCTTAAATATGAAGATAATACTGGGGGCGGACCATGGAGGATTTGAGATGAAAGAGGAAGTTAAGAAGTGGCTCGTAGCCAAAGGTTTTACAGTGGAAGATGTTGGGGCAGGTACTTTGACCCCGGGAGATGATTTTGTTTATTACGGGAAAGAAGCGATTAAAGCAGTGACCTCCTCAGGGGATAGGGTGATTTTATTTTGCCGGAATGGCTTTGGCATGATGATTGCGGCAAATAGATTCGTGGGGACAAGGTGTGGGTTGGCTTTTAACCCCGAAGCCGTCAGTAAAGGGAGAACGGATGATGACATTAATTGTTTGGCCGTGCCGGTCGATTATCTGGAACTAGAAAAGGCGAAGGAAATGATTGATATCTTTTTGACTGAGGAGGCTTCCCGGGAAGAAAAATATAGAAGAAGGGTTATGAAACTAGATAACTTAATCTAAATGGTAACAATCACCCCGGCAATATTGGAAAAAGATATTACGGCTTTTGAGGAGAAGCTTAAAAAAGTTTGGGGGATCTGTAAAAGGGTGCAGATGGATGTTATTGATGGTAAATTTGCTCCGACGGAGACAGTCATGCCAGAAATACTCTTAAATATCGATACAATCGTAGATTTTGAAGGTCACTTGATGGTAGACAGACCCGAAGATTGGGTTGAGAGATGTGCGGCCGCCGGGATGACAGCCTTATATGGACAGGTTGAAAAAATGGCCGATAGGGCCAAGTTTGTGGCGGATACCCAGTTTGCCGGAATGAAAGCCGGCTTGGCTTTTGATATCGAGACTCCCCTTGAAGGGCTGGAAGATATCATTAATAACTTAGATGGAGTATTACTACTCAGTGTGAAAGCCGGAAGTCAGGGACAAAAATTTGATGAACGAGTATTGGAAAAAATAAAAAAGGTTCGGGAAATGAGTGAGTTTGTGAATATAGTGGTAGATGGAGGATTGAATGTGGAAAATATCAAAAAATGTTTGGTGGCTGAGTGGTCACAGGAGATTGCTGAAGAAGAATTTAATAAAAGCTTTTTGGGAATGGAGTTCGTGGTTGGCTCGGACATTCTTCAAGCTGTAGATGTAGAAAAAGAGTTGAGAAGGCTTGAATCCCTAGACGCAAAAAAGGAATTTTCTGTATAGTAAAAGTATGTCGTTTAAGAACTTGAAGTCAATTACAGTATTTGGCTATGCTGATTGTCCCCCGGAAGACCCGTTATATATCGATACGGTAAATGTAACAAGATTGTTGGCCGAAAATGGGCTCGAAGTAGTGAATGGTGGTGGTCCAGGGGTGATGAGAGCGGCAACAGAAGGGGCTCATGAAGGGGGTGGGGTGGCTTCAGTGGCAACTTTTTACCCAAAGTTTATTGAAAATTTTGAAGGTAAAGATCCTCAGAATAAAGCAGACAAAGAAATTATTATGAATAACTATGTTGACCGGACCATGAAACTTTTGGAACTGGGGGACGCTTATGTCATCTTTAATGGTGGCACCGGTACCTTGTCAGAACTGGGAATGGCTTGGGGTTTGGCTTATCTTTATTTCGGACATCATAAACCACTTATCTTGTACGGAGGATTTTGGTACCCTATTGTCGAGGCTTTAGTAAAAAATATGCGGATAGGAGCCCGCCCGGGAGCGCTGAGAGTTTATAAAATTGCGACGACACCGGAGCAAGTATTAGCATATCTGGAGGAGTTTGATAAAGAAATTCCGCCACATGTGGAGTTAAAAGACGACCTGAGCGGAGAAAAAGCTTTTATTGAATAAAAATGATAGACACAACCAGAATCGAAAAAAACGGTAAAGTGATGTTAATTGCTTATGATCAGGGGTTCGAACATGGCCCAATTGATTTTGATGATAAAAGCGTCGATCCGGCATATATTATGGAAATAGCGAAAAATGGCTATTTTACGGGGGTGGTTTTTCAAGAGGGGGTGGCAGCCAAGTATTATCAAAAAGAAAGCGGGGTGCCTTTAATTGTAAAACTAAACGGTAAAACATCTTTTTATGGGGAGGAGCCTTTGTCACTGCAACTTTGTACAGTGGAAAAGGCAGCAGAGTTGGGGGCTATCGGAGTCGGGTATACCATTTATGTCGGTAGTGAACATGAAGAGCAGATGTTGGTTGAATTTTCTCGCATCGAAGATGAGGCCCATGCCAGAGGAATGATTGTGATTGCATGGATGTATCCCAGAGGCAAGAAGGTGGCCGGTAGGGAGTCTGAGAGAGATGTGGTGGCCTATGGCGCCAGAATCGGCATGGAGATGAATGCCGACTTTGTGAAAGTCCCTTACACCGGGGATCCGGAGAGTTTCAATTGGGTGGTGCGGGCGGCGGGAAAAACAGGAGTGTTGGCTCAAGGTGGAAAGAAGGTGGACTGGGAAAATCTGGAAACGGAAGTAGAGGGATGTATGAAGGCCGGAGCCAGAGGAATCGCCATCGGGAGAAATGTCTGGCAAGATCCGAATCCAAATGAAGTTGCCAAAAAATTGTCGGAGATTGTTTTTAAGTAAAGAGTCGTTTGAAAAGACGGTCTAAGTGGCCCCCCCATTTTTTCCAAAAGTCTGCAAAGTAAACAATATTCAGGAGAATTAGCGTGATGATGACGATGGCATCATAAGTGGTTCGGTCCCGATAAATATCTTCGAGTTCGATCCACATGGCAAATTCGTCGAAAGCGAGACCTAACCCCAAGCCATAGAGCAAAGACAATTTGAGTTTTGATTTTTCGGAGAGAGTTTGAACAAGGCTTAAGAATCCGACTAGGCCTAAGATAAAAATACCGTAGGCAAAATGATGGACATGGACACCTCTGATCTTGAGAAAAAAGTTTGGTAGGGGCAGATAAAAAACTACTAATCGAGAAAGAAGAAAGGTGACTAAAAAACTAATTAAAATGAGAAAGGGAATTTCTTTACCGGATTTTGGCCGCAGTAATTGCAGAGGTTTCATAGATATATTTTAACAGTTGGTGTTTGTTAGAATGAACATATGGAAAAGGTGATTGTAATCGGCGCGACGGTATTAGATGTGATTCTGAAGTCTAAGGGGTTGAAGGTGGTAAAAGGCCATGAAGTACCGGGGGGGGTGGCTATCTGTGAGATGATTGGGGGTAAACTCGAAGCCGAAGAAGACATGGTGGCGAGTGGTGGGGGAGGCACTAATGTGGCGGTAGGTCTGCATCGATTAGGAGAGGCAGTCAAGATGATTTCCAGAATTGGAAGTGATGATTTGGGAGAAGTGATGAAAAAACAGTTGGAAAAAGAAGGTTTGGATCTTTCGCTGCTGCAACAAGGAAAAGGAAAGACAGGCTTATCGGTGGTGTTGGTTTCGCCGGATGGGGGAAGATCGATTGTCACTTACAGGGGTGAAAGTGCTTCGATACAGACCACAGAGATTGATTGGGAAGAAATCAAAAAAGCGGATTGGATTCAGGTCTCTTCGCTTGGAGGAGAGATGGATTTCTTGGAAGACCTGGTGGCATTTGCTTTGAATAAGGGAATTAAAATTGGACTAAATCCGGGCAAAAAAGAACTGGATCAGAAAGAAAGATTGTTGAAATTACTGCCCAAATTAGATTTATTTATTATCAATCGGATGGAGGCAAGTGCTCTGGTAGAAGTTGATTTTGAAGAAGAAGAGAAGTTGGTTAAAAAGATGGCCGAATTGGGCATGCGAAGATCTGTCATCACTGATGGGAAAAGGGGGGCGGGATTATTAATTAATCGTAATTGGCTTAAGATGGAGGCTTTCCCAGTAGTTTCAGTCGATGACACTGGAGCGGGGGATGCTTTTGTAGCAGGAATGGTGGCAGGGATACTCCAAAATAAAAATCCGGCAGATATTCTGAAAATGGGTTTGGCTAACGGAGGTAGTCAGGTAACGAAAATGGGAGCCAAAGATGGATTACTATACAAGGAGGAAATGGCAAGGTGGTTGGGTAAAAAACTAAAAATGGTAGAGGAGGTTGTTTAGAAAAATATTGAATCTAAATGTGATTAAATGAAGGTATGGAGAAGGCGAAGATCTTTGTAACTCATATTTACTTGGGAAAGTATTTGGAAAAATTGAAAGATAAGTATGAAGTGGTAATCTGGCCGGGAAAGGATATCGGTCGAGAGGACCTATTGTCCGGAGTTAAAGGGGCCGTAGGGATTATTTCCCTTTTGACCGAAAAGATAGATGCGGAGGTGATGGACGCCGCCGGACCGCAACTCAAGGCAATTGGAAATTATGCTGTGGGTTTTGATAACATAGATGTCGCGGCGGCGACCAAGAGGGGGATTTGCGTTACCAACACTCCCGGAGTGTTAACCGAGTCGGTAGCCGAACTGGTGATAACTTTCACCTTGGTCTTGTTTCGGAGAGTAGTCGAGGGAGACCGTTTTGTGCGAGCGGGAAAATACAAAGGGTGGGAACCGGATCTTTTGCTGGGGACGGGAGTAAAAGATAAAGTAATGGGGATTGTAGGACTCGGGAGAATTGGCAGGTGGACAGCCAGAATGGCCAGAGCTTTGGGCATGAGAGTGGTTTACCATAACCGCCACCGAGATGAGGAATTTGAAGAAGAATATGATGTGACATATCACACCTTGGACCAACTCCTAGAGATGGCCGATGTGGTTAGTTTGTCTGTACCGTTAAACCTGGAGACAAAACATTTAATCAGTGAACGAGAGTTAAAACTGATGAAACCAACCGCGGTTCTGATTAATACCGCGAGAGGTCCGATTGTGGATGAAAAGGCTCTGATAAAAGCGTTGAAAGAAAAATGGATAGCTGGGGCAGGGCTGGATGTTTACGAAGATGAAGCCCAGGTGCCTGAAGAACTACGCAATTTATCAAACACTGTTCTGACACCACATACCGCTTCGGCAACTATTGAAGCCAGGATCGCTATGGCCAGGATAGTGGTAGATAATATGGCCGATGCAATTGAAGATAAACAGCCGTCATGTCTAGTTAACCCAGATGTTTGGAAACAAAAAATTGACTAATATGAGAGATCTTGACGCTGAACTGGAACTACCGATGGATGAAGATGAGAATGTGGGGGACGGCGCACCAAAAAAAAAGAAAGTCAAAAGAAAAAAGACCAAGGAAGAGAGAGCGTCTGAAAGAAAAGTGGTGTTTTGGACTTTCTTCATTATTTTTGGCACGACCATTGCTTTTTGGTTATGGCCAAAATTGAGAGACAACAGTTTTGATTGGTCGACACCAAAGTCCGAGGTAAACCAGAAGGAGACACCGAAATCCCAATGGAAAAATTATATTGAATATAAATTGTAAAACGGTTCGAAGCCGTGTGGTGATTTGCTAGAATTCTGCGCTGTTACTTTTCGGAGATTAAGGCGTAGGGGTGGGGGCGGTCAAACGCCTTTGAATGTCGATGGGGTCACAGGCAGTTTTTGGCTCTTGGCCTTTAACAAAGTAATCAATTCTGGTAGGACAACCGGTACAAGTTAGAGTGCCGGTCAAGACACAGATAGAAACTTTAACTAAATTATCCGGAGGTTGAAGAGTAGTGGCTTGGGGATGTGAGGCCAAAATGGTGTTGAAGATTTTGGCCCAGATGGGAGAAGCTCCGGTAATACCTGAGGCAACTCTGGACATAGGCGTATTGTCATTGTTTCCAACCCAGGTGGCTACCAGATAATTCTCGGTAAAGCCAATAGCCCAGTTATCTTTAAGATCGTTACTGGTACCGGTTTTGACGGCAACTTTGGCCGATTTGATATTGAGGACAGAGTTTGCCCCGAAGGCCGGTGCTCGGGCAGAGTTATCACTTAAAATATCGGAAATAAGATAGGCGGTGGTATCGGAAATATTATTTTTGGCGGTACAAGTACTTTCATCGGCGTTGACGATGGAACTATCTCCGGAGTTGTTATTCTGATTTGGACAAGAAGAAATTCTAATGTTCTCGCCATTATTTTTCTCAACTTTGAGAATGGTGTGGAGTGGGGTGGTAGTACCATGATTAGCAAAAGTGGAGTAGGCAGTCGCCAGGTCAACCATTCTCACTTCAAGACTTCCCAGTGCCATGGAGGGTCCAAAACGAGAGGGGTCTTCCCAAGTAGTAATACCAAGTCTTTGAGCAAAATCGGCAAAATTTTTGATGCCATTTTGAAGAAGTAGCAGGACCGATGGGATGTTGTATGAACTTGCCAAGGCTTGACGAAGAGTAATGGTGCCGTGGAAGCGACCGTCATAGTTTTTGGGAGACCAAATTTCGCTACTAGATACTCTGACAGAGAGAGGTTTGTCCTCGATGATGGAAGAAGGGCTAAAACCTTTTTCAAAATATAAAGCATAGTTAAGTGGTTTGATAGAACTGCCAGGTTGACGGATAGCAGTGGTCAAGTTGACTTGACCATTTTCCTTCAAATTGAAGTAGTCTTTCGAGCCCACCATGGCCAAGATTTCTCCGGTTCCGGGATTGGTCACTAGCGCCGAGCCGTTATAAACATTGAACCTTTGGAGAGTATTGACCTCGTCAGTCACTATTTTTTGGGCTTGCTCCTGAAGCCGACTGTCCAGAGTGGTGTAGACTTTGAGTCCGCCCTGAGTGACCATATTTTCGCCAAGTTGATTGACTAAAATATTTTTCACTAACATTACAAAATGTGGAGCTTTAATCTCGATCCTGGCAGACTGAAAATTGAGCTTTTCGGCCAGAGATTTATTTAACTCCTCGGTAGAGATGAGACCATCTTTGGCCATTTGATGTAAAACCCATTTTTGTCTCTCCATGGCTAATTCAGGTTGATCACCAAAGGGAGAGTATTTACTGGGTGCTCTAGTCAGACCGGCCAGAAAAGCCGCTTGGGCTAAATCCAAGTCGTGAGCGTCGATGTCAAAGTATTGATGGGCGGCCTCTTGAATCCCATAGGCCGGTCCGCCAAAGCCAACTTGGTTGAGATACATTTCGAAGATAGTGTCCTTGGAATAAAGTCTTTCGGTTTTGATAGCTAAAATGATTTCCTTTATTTTTCTGGTTAAGGTTCTTTCATTCGTCAAAATCGTGTTTTTGATTAGCTGTTGAGTAATGGTGGAACCACCCTCAAGTTTTTCATCAAAGAGATTTTTATAAACAGCACGGAAAAGCCCGGGTAAAGAGAAACCGTTGTGAGAATAAAAATCCTTGTCTTCTGCCGCCAGAAAGGCGTTGGTAACATGTTTGGGAAGAGAGTGGAGAGAGATTAAAGTACGGTTTTCGTCTTTATATATTTTGTAAAGAAGAACTCCGTTTCGATCCAAAATTTGGGTTGTCAATTTTGAGGGAAATTGGCTGAGGATTTTGGGATTTGGCAGACCATGAAAGATCTCGACATAAATGATAACACCGAGTCCGATTGAGGAAATCAGAAAGAAAAGGTAGCGCTTTTTGAAATTGAAAGAGGGGAGATTGATAGTGGGAAGGGTTGGGAGGGTAAGTTTTGGTAGGGATAGCGAAAAGGAAAACTTGGGGAGATGAAACTTAAGACCTGGAATTGGTTTTGGCTTAGTGAGAAGCAGTTTTTCGAGAAAAAGGTAGATAAAGCCGAGAAACGAAATGGAGAGGATGAACAAATTGAAGACAGGACGACCAACCAGCAAAAAGATGTTTTTGGAGTGGTGATTTTTATTTTTACCCATGTCGATAGTAGCAAGTCTTTGGAAAGGGCTTATCTATCGTCGATTGTAAGTCTCAAGGTGACAAAAGACTAGGGGGTGATAAGAATTTTTACCGGCTCCCATAAATCCGAGAAAGGAGTTTCATAACCCAGAGCCCAGATGGCAATTCCCCCGAGATTGGCGGATTTAACGAGTTTAATTTTTTCGGCCAGGGACCGAACATCTTCAAAATGAATTTGATGGATCTCCTGACCTTTTTGAAAAACCAAATAAGGACTAAGAGTCGTATCCGACCAACGAGCCGAGATAGAGGAGACAGTTGGGTCCTGAGCTAGTGACTGGATGCGAGAAAAGCTGGCTAAGGCACCGGTACGGGGATAAGTATTGGAGAGAAAATTTTCATCCGCAGTCTGCCATTCATAACCATAAAAGGGAATCCCCAAAATTATTTTTTCGGATGGTAGTAATTTGGTGATTTGGGCCAGGTGAGACATAATGTCTTGGTCCAAGCAGTTCGTGGAGGTAAACTCATGGCATTTTCCGGTAAGTGGGGCGACAGGACCGGCTTGGGTAGAGGTCTTGCGATAATAATCGTAAGTCATCACAATGAAACGATCGACTAAGGGATTAAGAGCACTTAGATTCCAAAGACGATTTTTTGAGGCAGAGTCGGCAAAAATATCAATATCAAGACGACAGGCTTTGTTTTGGGCTTGGCAGGCGAGTTTTAAATCTCGAATGAAGTTGACAAAACTATCACGATCTTGGGCGGTTGGTTCTCCAATATATTCAAAGTCAATGTTGATATCGTCAAAATGGTAGTCGCGGTAGGCGGACATAATGGAGCTAACGGCGGTAGAGGAAGTCTGGTTATTTTTGAGAATAGCACTGATCAGTTCAGGATCCATAGCCGTAATAGTCAAGACTAATTTTTGACCAAGAAATCTAGACTGGTATAAGAGTTTTTCGACGGTTTTTGATTTGAGTTTATTCCAACCCGGCTCTTGTTCTTTGTGTGAATTAATTTTATTTATGGTGCCGTCCGGATTTAGATCGACCGCGAAATAAGCAAAATGAGTCAGAAAACTAATATTGAGTTCATCGGCATATTTGGAGTTCCAGTAGGGAAAGAAACCGTAGACGATTTTGGGTGACTTTGAAGCTTTTGAGTTTCCGGTGATGACATCAATAAGCGCTATCGGGCTAACTAGGGGTAAAGTATTTTTCCAGAGAAAATATCCGGTAATGGCGGTGATAAGTAAAAAGGTGGCAAAAATTAGAAGACTAATTTTGCGGGACAACATTTTCCGGAGTGGGTAAAGGCAGATAATTATAAGGAGTTACTTTCTTGGATTGAAAACGGAGGTAATCGACAACGGTTTGAGGCCACTGTATATGTCCTTTGTCATCCACTGGATAGGCACAGTCAAGACAAAAATCTTGGGTAAAAGGATCAGAAACCACAGTATGTTCCTCCAGATCCCGATCAACGGTCTCATCTCCGGGTAAAACCGGATATTTGTCGGAACGACGAACCCAAACTTGTTTTCTAGTGGGGAAGTTGTTTTGGCTTAAAGGCAAGACACCTTGAATAAAGTACTCCGAATGAGATTCACATTGATTTTCCTGTTGAGCCAAGAGCCCCGTCAGGTTACAGACTTGGAAGTTGGTAATTAATTCCGGTTTAGAAAGAGGTTTGTCCTTAACATTTTGTAAAACCTTTTTCATGATGGTATTCCAAATGGGAGAGGCACCGGTAACTCCGGAAGCCACATAGCTCATGGATGAGTTATCGTTATTACCGACCCAAGTAGCGACCAGGTAATCCGGGGTGTAGCCGATGGTCCAGTTATCTTTCAGGTCATTGGTAGTACCAGTTTTGACCGATACGGTATGACCGGGAACGACTAGCTTGCTACTGGCACCAAAGGCGGCCGAACGGGCGCCGTTATCGGCCAAGATATCTGAGATGATAAACGAAACTTCCAAAGGTAAGGTAACTTTAGGGTCGGTAGGAAGAAGAGGGTTGCTGGAAGTTTGATGCCAAAAATCAGTCCAGTTTAGCGGCATAACAGAGACCAAGTTGGCGGTTTTTTCCGGAAGATATTCTTCGAGAACTTGACCTTCAAACGACTCTACTTTTAAGACGGAAACTAACGGAACGCTAACTCCCTGATTGGCGAAAGTACTGAAAGCTTTGGCCATATCGTACATCGTGACCTCACCACCTCCGAGAGTAAGGGATAGACCATAACGACTGGGATCGGTCCACGAAGAAATTCCCATAGCTGAAGCAGTGGCAATAAAGGAATCAAGTCCATTAAGGGCAAGTTGCTTGACGGCGGGAATATTCAAAGAGTTGGCCAAAGACTGCCTCATCGATACCGGGCCGCGGAAAGAGTTGTCATAGTTTTTGGGACAGTATTGCTTTTGACCGGAAACATTAAAACAAGTGGGTACATCCAGATAGGTGGTGCTGGTTGGCCAGCCCAACAATAAGCCGGTTGCGTAATTCAGAGGTTTGATGGAAGAACCCGGTTGACGAAGGGAAGTAACGACATTTACTTGACCGTCTATTTCATCGTCATAATAATCTTTGGAACCGACTAGAGCAATAATTTCTCCGGTATTGGGATGAGTAACAATTGCGGCGCCGTTACTGATTCTTAATTTAGAGATTTTTTTCATTTCGGCAGAAAGGGAAGCTTGGACATAATTTTGAAGGTCCAGGTCCAAAGTAGTGGTCACTTTGAGTCCACCGAGATTGACCTTGTCCTCTCCGTATTTTTGAACTAAAGCATCACGAACCATCAGAGAAAAATGAGGTGCGTTGATGGTAATATTTTTTTTGAGAAAGTTTAATTTTTCATTTTTTGCCGCCTCGGATTGGTCGGCCGTGATATACCCGTCCTCTTGCATGCGTCGAAGAACCTCGTGTTGACGGTTAATGGCCAACTCAGGTTTGGCTCCAAAGGGTGAGTAGCGGGTGGGAGACTGAGGTAAACCGGCCAGGAGTGCCGATTCGGCTAGATCCAGCTGTTTAGCGGATTTACCAAAGTAAGTTTGGGCGGCGGTTTCAATGCCATAAACAGTTCCTCCGTAAGGAGCGTGATTTAGATAAAGCTCTAAAATCTGATCTTTGTTGTAATAAACTTCGGTGGCTAAGGCCAGAATAGCCTCTTTCACTTTACGAGTGATGGTGCGGCTAGGATCTGAGAGTAGAGAGTTTTTGACTAATTGCTGAGTGATAGTGGAACCACCTTCCAAACGCTTGCCCCTTATGGTGTTAAATGCGGCCCGAATGATCGCGATGGTATCCAGTCCATGATGTTTGTAAAAATTTTTGTCTTCAATAGCGATGGTGGCTTGTTTGACGAAGTTTGGGATATCTTGAGAAGAGATAGGGGTGCGGCGAAAATCGGAGTAGACCTCATAAAGAAGTTTGCCATTACGATCAAGAATTTTAGTGCTGATGGGGGCCGGAGTCTTGACTAATTTACCCGGATTGGGAATATCTTTAAGAAGGAAAAAAAGTCCGATCAGGACTAAGCCGGCGACTATTAAACCGGTGTTTAGGGGGGTAAGCCGTCGATCTCCAAAGAGTCGATGGTAACTTTTTTCGATGGACTTTAGAATTTCTTGTCGAGTAATTAGCATGACCAGTTCATTATAACCGTATGTTACTATTGATGGGTGAGACGGCTTTGGTATTACTACCTTTATTTATTGATAGCTTGGGGCAGTTTCCGCTACTTGGTTCACTTGCCGGAGGTGATGGAGGAGTTATGGTTTAAACCATTAATATGGCTTGTACCTTTATTTTGGTGGAATATGGCTTTACCCGCCAAAGTAACGATGTTTAGCAAAAATTGGTTGGAATCGATCTGCTGGGGAGGATTCTTGGCTGGTTTTTATTTGCTTTTAATTAGAAATTTTAATTTTGGATCTTGGAAACCGGAAGTCTTAACGATAGCCCTGGCCACGGCAATAACGGAGGAAATGGTTTTTAGCGGTTTTGTGGCCGGATACTTAGAAAAAATTCAGAAAGGAAAATGGATAAATTGGTTAATCATTGGTTTGATGGTAATGGTGGTAAGGTTACCGATTTTGTGGTTTGTCTATCGATTAGGGTTCCGAGAATCTTTAGGGGTGATTCTTTTTGCCGGAGCCAGTGGAGTAATGAATGCTTGGGTGCGGATTCAGACCGGAAATGTCACTGGATCGATTTTGGCCCGAACAGGGATAAACCTGGCTGTTTTGGGGTAAATCAAAAAAAACTCTCCCCTGAGGGAGAGTAAAAGAGACTAGTCAAATTTTGAGTCTTCGGTGCTTTTGTGAGAATCTTCCATCATGACAATCTCAAAGAGTTCTTTAGAAGGCAGAAAATCGTAAAGCTCTAAATCCAGCCAAGATAGTAATTCTTCATCAGAAGGATTAGCTAAATAGGATTCTCGATCGATTTTATGGGTTCGACCATTCCGATGGGTAAAGGAGATGAAGGCGATCACTTGGTCGTCTAGATCCAGGCAAAGATTGAGAGAGATAATCACTTCGTCCAGCTCGATATGAAAGGAATATTCAAGTCCGGGATATTCAATTGGCTTGGTAAAGCCAATTAATCCTCGATGTTCGACGACAAAGGCAGGTCGATAAAGAGGAATAAAATGCCCGGCCATGGGGATCCGATCTTTTTCAATCTTGGTAAATTTGAAGTTCCGCCCGAGCTTTTTGAGGGTCCGTCGAATATGATAATCGATCTTGGATGTGGACAAAAAGAGACGAACGGCAAGATGGCTGTTTTCCAACTCACGAGCCGAGTGGAGCCTCTCTTCCGACTGCTGAGAGATTATCTTTTGGACATAAACGCGACGAGACTGTTCCTTTGCAGGGTCTTCGATAGGCATGCTAGCCTCCTGTTTTTAGAGAGCGGGATGTGTCGGGTGATTTTAGCACGGTAAGTGAAGGATTGAAGTAGATTTTGCGGAGATTGGCCACGGTGATGTAGTCTGATATTTTAGGAGGCGGTTGACATACTAAGGGTGGTGGACAAAGATTGATGACGACACTAAATATCGTGTTTAAAAGATGAACTGTCCATACTGCTTACGAGAAGATACCGCGGTGCTGGAAAGCCGAGGATTGCCCGGTGATTTGGGTGTGCGGCGAAGAAGACGGTGTAAGAAGTGCGATAAAAGATTTACTACACATGAAGTGGTGGTAAACATTGACCTAAAGGTAATCAAAAAAAGTGGCAAGGTGGAGCTTTATAACCGAGAAAAATTATTGAAGGGAGTGGCGAAAGCTTGTTACAAAAGAAAGGTGACCAATGAGGAAATTGAAAACTTGGTGGATGAAGTGGAGTGCAAGTTACTCAACCGTCAAACAGTAGAAATAAAATCAAGTGATATTGGCAAAATGGTTCTGAATCGACTGAAGAGACTGGATGAGCTGGCTTTTATGAGATTTGCCAGTGTTTATATGGATTTTAACGAGGCCAAGGATTTTAAAGAGTTTGTTTTGAGTTCTACCGAAATTACCAATTAGTTAAAAATTAAATGAAAAAGTCCAAACCAAAAATTATGACTGAAACAAAGATAGAGATTCCAAAAACTATCCTTAAGAGAGATGGCCGAGTCGTGCCTTTCGAAATAGGTAAAATTGAAAAAGCAATTCAGGCATGTTTTGATGACCTGGGAAAGAAACCGGTAACTCCGGTAACCGAGCTGGCACAAAGAGTAGTAAATATTATTGGAGCGAAGTACTCTAAGCCGACGGTGGAACAGGTACAAGATGCGGTGGAACTGGTTCTGCAAGCGGCAGGAGAGTTTGAAGCGGCCAAAAATTATATTATTTATCGGGTGGAACACGCCAAACTCAGAGATATTCGCCCGATCCCGAAAGAAGTGGCCAAAGCCTTTGCCGAAAGTGATGTTTATTTTGAGAATCAAATTCAAAAATTCCAGTTTTTTGATAAATATTCACGGTTTAATTACGATCTGGGGAGACGAGAGACCTGGAAAGAAACAGTGGATCGAGCAGTCGATTTTCTAAAAGAACTGTCGGGAAATAAGCTGGAGCCGGCTGTATATAAGAGAATCCGCACTTCTATTTTGGAGATGAAAGCTACTCCCTCGATGAGACTTTTAGCTATGGCTGGACCGGCCGCGAGGAGGAATAACATTAGTATTTATAATTGTTCTTATCAACCGATTGACAGTATAGAGTCGTTCGTCGAAGCCTTGGTCATTTCTATGAATGGTTGCGGTGTCGGTTTCTCCGTCGAGAGCAAGTATGTGGAAAATCTACCTCGAGTTAAACGGCAAGACGGTTTGGAAATAAAACAAATGCTCATTGAAGATTCAACCGAAGGCTGGGCTGAGGCGTTGAGAATGGGTCTAACTACTTGGATTGGTGGTGGAGATATCAAGTTTGATTATTCGGCTTTACGACCAGCCGGGGCGATTTTACGAACGAAAGGTGGCCGCTCTTCCGGACCAGAACCGCTAAGAAAAATGATGGAGTTCGTAAGAGAGCGAATTATGTCCAGACAAGGCAGTTTCTTGCGTTCGATTGATGCTCATGACATTATGTGCGAAGTAGGGAGCGCGGCGGTTTCCGGAGGAATGAGAAGAACCGCAATGATCTCTCTCTTTGATTTTGATGACAAAGAGATGTGGAATGCCAAGTCGGGGGACTTTGAGCGAGATAATAGCCAACGATGGAATGCCAACAATAGTGCGGTTTGGCCGTTGTCCGGACTGACCCAACTTGAAGTGACCCAGCAAATGTTGGAAATGGTTAAGTCCGGTAGGGGAGAGCCAGGAATCTTTAACCGTCAATCGGCAGTGGAGATGAGACCGGCCAGAAGAGAAGCGGCGGAATTTGGAACTAACCCTTGTGGAGAGATTATTTTGAGACCCTTCGAGTTTTGTAATCTTTCGATTGCGATTGCACGCCATGAAGACACCTATGAAACCTTGAAAGACAAGGTAGAAGTGGCGGCGATCATCGGCACGATACAGGCGATGGCGACGGATTTCAAAGGATTACGGCCGGCGTGGAAGAAAAACTGTGAAGAAGAGAGATTGTTGGGGGTCGATATTAATGGTCAGATGGATAGTCCGGTCGCTCAAGATCCAGCCGTACAGAGTCGTTTGCGACAAGTAGCGATTGAGACGAATAGAATTTTTGCCCAGAAATTGGGAATAAATCCGGCAGCAGCAGTGACCACGGTCAAGCCGTCCGGCAATTCGTCACAGCTCTTTAACTGTGCTTCGGGTATTCATGCCCGATGGTCTCCTTATTATGTAAGGAATATCAGAGTGAGTACCCACTCTTCTATATATAA
>JAHFKQ010000048.1:504-5925 GCA_023245265.1 Candidatus Collierbacteria bacterium | reverse complement strand
TTATTACTTTTCCGAGTCCTACCCGGTTTACCCCATCGGAAAATACTACAATTTTGTTAATGATTCTCAGGATTTTGGTTTGGCTTGGGGTCAGTCCAAACAAATCTCTCAAGCCCTTTCTGGATCTGATTTTTTTAGAGTTTTCTACCATCTATCCGATCTGAAGGTATACTATGAAGACATCCCCGAAGCCACTCCGACCGGCCAATCGCCAGTCAATTTTAGTACCAGACAATTTATTGCTCCGTGAAGAAAAAAAATCATATACCCCTCATTATTTTGGTTTTGCTCTTCGCCTTAGGTCTAGGGCTTAGACTTTATCGCTTAAATTTGAATTCTCCACCTCTTTATGCCGACGAGACCGGGCAATATGTGGTTTTACAAAACATACTTCATCATCATACTAATCCGATTGAGTTTCTCATAAACATCTCGTTTTCTTTTACTTGGTTATTTGGCCTGACCCCGCTCGGGGTTCGTTTCGGTTCCGCGGTTTATGGTTCCTTGTCGGTGATACTATTCTATTTTCTTGGTCTAGCAATCTCGAAAGGCCGGCAATCCGTTGGCCTTACTTATTCACTTTTGGCCGCAGTTCTCCCCTGGGGGATTATATTAAGTCGCCTTGGATTGACTCATATTGGGGTAATTATCTTGTTTACTTCATTACATCATTACCTCTACCTCCGCTCGAGAAGAATTATCGATTACTTGGTTTGTTTACTTCCTCTTATTATTGCCACTATTTATTACCCAACGGTCTTAGTGGCTTTACCGTTTATTTTATTTTTGGTTATCCGTGATATTTTGGGCATATTAAAGAAAAAATATCACTTGCCCTTTTTAGGGCTGCTACTTATCATCTTTATCGCTTTTGGAACTTTCGTTTCCATAAGATCAAAAATCTTCAGTCCCTCCGGCAGGGCTCTAGACTTGGCCATTTGGCGGGATATCAACACTCCTTGGGAAATTGATAAATATCGATCTCTTTCGTGGAACTCCTCACCTTCTCTTTTTTCCTTTGGATTAGCTCCGGAGACTCTCGCCAACAAATTGGTCTATAACCGAGTCATGGCCAACATCCAAACATTCTTACGAAACTATTTATCTTTCTTCTCTTCCGACTGGCTTTTCCTGAGAGGAGATCCCATTCTCCGACATTCCACCGGTCAAGTAGGTACCTTTTATCCTTTTTTAATTCCATTTATGCTCATCGGCATTTATATTTTTTTTCGAACCGCCGACGCCAAAGTCCGAAATATTTTTCTTATTTGGCTAATTACTTCACCTCTGCCTGCGGCTCTAACCAAAGACGGTTTTGGCTACCTACTCCGGGTAGCGACCTTACTCCCATTCTTGACTTATTTCTGTGCCCTAGGCATTGTCGAATCATTTAATTTGATTCGAAAAAATTGGCAAATTCCTTACGGCGCGGCTCTTTCATTTATCGGACTTTATTCAGCCTACTATTTCTTTTTTGGCTATTTTCATGTCTATCCTTCACTTTCGGCTCGTAGTTTTGAGTACGGCTTCAAGGAGCTTTCCGACTATCAAGTAGCTCAGGCAAACGCTCCTCTCCTTGTCATTTGGGACGGGTATTACCACAATAATGATTTTCGCTTTTGGCAGAATACCCCATACGATCAATTTAAAGCATTTAAATTAAAGGAAGTTGTGATAGGGGAGTCGCATTTCTACCAGACCTTCACCAATCTGTATTTCGTCAAACCCCAGTCCGTGAAAGATCTACAAGAATTTGTCAAAACCAATCATCCATCGTTCATCGTTCTACCGGACCGATACTTCGTCAATTACCCTCCAGAGTTGGACAAGATTTATTCCAGTCCATCTGCAGTCATCAAATACCCAGACCAAACTCCGGCTCTCAAGATATTTAAGCTTTAGTTCTCAGGGTCTATTTTCCAGTTTTGCCACAATCCGGACATCTTTTGCCGGTTCTTTCTATGAGACCACATTTACACACGGTGCCTTTTTTGATCGCCGGGTTTCCGTACACCAGGGAGTAAGCCTCCACATTCTTGGTTACCACCGACCCGGCCCCAATCAAAGCAAACTTCCCGATGGTAATATCCGGCAAGATAACACTCTGAGCTCCGATTGAGGCACCATACTTTACCAAGGTGGTGCCGTGATCCCAATCGGCACCATTCTTGATGGTGCCGTCTGAGTTAATTGCCCGAGGATTTTTGTCGTTAGTGAAAACGCAATGAGGACCAATAAAAACCCCATCTTCAATAATGGTGTGATTATAAAGTGAGACATTATTCTGGATTTTGACCCGGTTGCCAATTCTTGTATTCAGATCGAGATAAACATTTTTCCCAATAATACAATCCTCACCAATCTCTACTCCTTCTCTGATTTGGGTCTGGTGCCAAATTTGTGTTCCTTTCCCCACTTTTGCCTGTGGTGATACTTCTGCTGTGGGGTGAATTAAATTTTTTTTCTTCATCATTTTATTTTAGATACTTCCAATAAGACTTCCGACACATAATCAATTTCAGCCAGTGTAATTTTTGGATGAACTGGCAGTGAAAGCACTTTTTGGGACAGTCTTTCCGTTACTGGAAAATCCCCTAATCGATAACCAAATTTTTTAAATTGAGGTTGGAGGTGGAGGGGGGTTGGATAGTAAGTACCGGGGAAAATATTTCGTTCGTTTAAGATGCTAATCAATTTTTCTCTGCTTACGGGGAAGGAGTCCTGCAAGGTAATCGTAAATTGATGAAAAGAATGGATCGTATCTCGATTTAACATCGGTAAACCGATGGATGTCAATTGACCAAGATTTTTCTGATATCGTTGGGCTCGAACTTGTCTGGCTTGAGTTATCTTATCTATTTCTTTTATTTGGGGTAGTAAGATAGCAGCCAAGATATCCGTCAGTCTGTAGTTGTACCCTACATCGACATATTGATAGCGTTTTGATACATCTTGACCATGATTCCGAAAGCGTCTGGCTCTAAGGTCAAACTCAGGGTTGTTGGTTACCATGGCCCCACCTTCACCACACATAATATTTTTGGTGGCATAAAATGAAAAGGCCCCAATGTCTGCCAGAGTCCCAGCTTTCTTTCCTTTTAGTGAACTGCCAATTGCTTGACAAGCATCTTCTATGAGGGTAATTGATCGGTCAAATCTTAGGTTTTTATAATTAATTGGTTGACCATAAAGATCGACTCCGATGATTGCCTTTGTTTTCTTCGTAATTTTTTTTTCGACCGCCTTTGGGTCCAGATTGTAATCTAGGGGATTGATGTCCGCAAAAACTACTTTGGCTCCCATAAAAAGAATTGGGTTAGCAGTGGCTACAAATGAAAAGGGGGTAGTAATCACTTCGTCACCCGGTTTGATGCCCGCCGCATAAAGGGCACCATGTAATGCCGCGGTCCCTGAGTTCATAGCTACGACTCCTTTGGCTTCGCAGTAATCAGCCAGGCTCTGTTCCAATCGAGAGACTACTGGACCCTCCACGAGCTGCCCTGATTCCAAAACCGCCACTACCGCCTCAATTTGTTTTCTGGTTGTGGCCGGTTGGCTGACACAAATTTTTTTCATTTTATTTCCTTTTTGTAAATAGCTTCTATAAATTTTATCGAATTGACTGCCTCGAGAACTGAAATGCCCCTTCCGGAGGCGATTTCTTTATAAAGAGTTGGATGATTGGGACATGAACCGGAGTAAGCCCCATATGAATTTGGCGTCAAAGAATTTTCAATTTTATTAACAAGTTTATTCCACCCCTCACTACTAATGACATTACTAAATAGGGCCGCCTCGATCTTATCCAGCGCTTTACCTCCGATTTTGATATGGCCTTCCGATCCGATAATGGAGATAGAGCACTCCAAATTGGTTGGTTCAGATGCCACCGTTACTTCGATCGAACCCGAAGCTCCGGAGGGAAATTTTAAAATGGCAAAAACCGTATCTTCAAAAGCAATGTTGGTGTGCTTGTTACTAAAAGTAGCGGACGCTTTGACTTCCGGCAGGCCGAAAAGCCATTGAATAATATCCAAATAGTGAATGCCAACTTCATAAAGTGTCCGGCCGCCAATCTTAATGTCCGATCTCCAAGAATCAAAATACTGTTCCGGTCTTTGCCATCTTTGTATCAGGCTTATGGAGCGGATTTTACCCAAATAATCTTTCTTTAAGGCCTCCCTGACCAGTTTCAAGGTCGGGTTATATCTCACTTGCAGCACCGAGAAAGCCTGTCTTTTTTGTTCTTTGGCAATCCTGTTTATCTCCAGTGCTCGGGCATGTCGAAAGTCAATTGGCTTTTCAATCAGAATATCCTTACCGGCTTTTAGAGAATCGATGGCTTGAGGAAAATGAAATGAATTGGGAGTAGCGATGGTGATGAAGTTGATTTTATTGCCCATTTCGCGCAGCATTTCCCGATGATTTACAAATCCGGGAACTTTGTTTTCAGTCGCACAAATGTTTAAGCGTTTGGAGTCCGTGTCGCAGACGGCTACCAAACTAAACCGGTCATGGTTAAGGTTTATTGCCTCCAGATGACGGGCAAAGATATTTCCGCAGCCGATAATTCCTACTTTAAATTTAGTCACTAAATTTATTTACGCCCGCTAGTAATCGCCGATAACTCAGTTCAAGACTTAAGGCTGCTAGATCGAGAAAACATCCCCAGAGTTGAACAATACTGACTTTGTCATTTATCTTATTCTGATTTTGATAAATATCAACCTTTATCAATTTGGCTCCTGCCACCACCGATCTTACCAGTCTTTCGGCCTCCGCAAAAACCGATTTTGACTTAGTCATCTTACTTTTATAGTGTGCGGCTTTGACTAGCTTAACTGTGCCGGCATCATAGACTCTGACTCCCGTCATCAGCCAAACCAAACTATTATAAAGTGTCGAGACGACTCGCCTCTTTACGGTGTAATTTTTGAACACTCTATTGCCCACCACGATATCTGCGTCGTTTTTCTTCATGGACTTCATAAAATCTTTCAGAACACTCATGTTGATATCCCCATCCGCACCATTAAAAAAGATCACTTCATATTGAGCCGCTCGATAAAGGTCTCGCAAACTTCTCTCTATGCCTTGATTTCTTTTATGTCGTAAAACTTTAAGTTCCGGGACCGCAATTTTTCTTAAAATATCCAAAGTATTGTCCGAGCTACAGTCGTCCAGAACTATGATTTCAAATTTATTTGTCAGACTTTGGGCCACTCGCTCAGCTTCATTGATTACTTTTTTAATTGTTTTCGACTCATTCCAAGCTGGTATGATAATGGATATTGAGGTAAATTCTTTTGGCTTCATGGACACACGAATTATACTTGAAAAATGAACACCGCTAAGATGAAAAAAATATTTAAGTTCTGGCCACTGGTAATCATTCTGGTTGCCGCTCTTTTTATTCGTTTT
>JAHFKQ010000048.1:0-494 GCA_023245265.1 Candidatus Collierbacteria bacterium | reverse complement strand
CAGCAACTTCCATTTTTTTTCAGTCCCCGGAACTAAAGGTCCGGTCGGGGACGGCTTTGGTTGGTTTTTTGGTGGTGTGTCTCTCGATGATCCTGGCCCATTTCCTTACTAAATCAAAAATGGCCGTAATGATCACTGGTCTAGTCTTTGCTTTTTCTCCTTGGCTAATTCATTTTAGCCGGCTCGCTTTTCAGGCCGAGCACGCCTTGCTTTTTTTCTTGCTTTTTCTGGTAATTTTCTATCACTGGTTACAGACCAAAAAAAACATTTCTTTTTATCTTTCGGCCTTGGTCCTGGGACTGTCTATTTATACTTATCGCACCATGAGTCTGATTTCTCCGGTACTCCTGGTAATCACCCCTTTATATTTTTACAAAGACTTTTGGCGGTTCGGCATTAAGAAGTCTCTACTTTGGCTAACCTTAGTCCTTATTTTGATTGTGCCGTTTTTATACGCGACGACCATCGGCTCCAAAGATCAAACCCGGATAAGT
>JAHFKQ010000047.1 GCA_023245265.1 Candidatus Collierbacteria bacterium | reverse complement strand
GCACTAATATAAGTGGCGACACCAATCGAGTCTGGGGCGTGAAGAATAAAAATGGCGTTGGCCATACCGCCTCCATTAAGCTTTGTTTAGCTTTGTTTGATCCGGGACCAGACATAGCTTTCGGTATAGAAATGTTCAAAGAGGTTAGAGTACCAAGAGGGCAGGAGAACTTCACCAGGGTCTTTGACGACCGAGACAATGGTCTTGTCTGAGCCTAAAGCGTAGCCGATCGCGAACCGGAGAAGACAACTATTAAAAAGACCTTGGGAAACTAGGATAACGATAACCTCATGAGTATCGATGGCCTTCTGGAGTAAGGCATAACCGCTTTCATCTTCCTTACGGTTCAGATCGGCCACACTATCGACAATATGTCCTTGACCGGCTAAGCGGGTTTTAAAAATCTCAGCACGGCTAAGAAAGTCAGATGAATGAAGAACAAGAACTCGTTTGGGCATGGAGGCCTCCTCTAAAAATGTCAAAATACGAACCCAAACCTCAAAAAAAGGTTTGATTATGGGCTGATTTTAGCACGAAGCGGTAAAATTTTGACATAGAAAAGCCCCCTTTCGGGGGCTTATGAGATGAAACCTAGCCCAGAGGGCCGTTTGGCAGATAGCCGGAGCCGCCGTTGCCACCGAAGTGACCGGTTAAGCGGATGAGGCAGATGCCAACAATGATGGCAATTATGCCTGGCCAGTAGGGGGCATTGACGGCAACGAAAACGCCGCAGATTACCAACAAGAAGCCTGCAATCAAGGCCAGTCCTTTTAGATGTTCCATATTACTCTCCTTGCCCCAGGAGACCTAGGGCGAAATATAAAGTACGGATGTTAGGTTCACACCAGATTCGGAGAGTATAGCTTATTTGACTACTATTGTCAAGTTATAGGCTTATTTGTTACTAGTTCGCGGCGGTGAGGATTTGGGGACCTTGAGCAGTGATATAGACGGTTTCTTCGAACATGGCGGTGAGAGAACCATCCTGAGTAGAGAGAGTCCAGCCATCCGGGTCTTCGACAAGGTGATAGTCCCCCATGGTGACCATAGCCTCGATGGCCACCGTTTGGTCCACGGCCAAAACGAATTTTTTGTTCTTAGGATCGGCAAAACAGGGAATAAAGGGCTCCATGTGAAGCTGACGGCCGATACCGTGCCCAGTAAGATCTCGGACCACATTGTAGCCTTCGGCTTCGGCGACTCTTTGCATCGCCTCGCCCAAGTCAAAAACGGTGTTACCGGGACAGGCCATAAAAATGGCTGCTGCCAAAGAGCGCCGGCTGGCATCCAGGAACTTGGTCACTGACGGAGTGGGGGTACCGACTTGGACTGTTAAAGAAGTGTCTAGGTGATAACCTTCGTGAATGAGACCCATATCGACTTTGACGACATCACCGTCCTTAAAAGGAGTGGACCCCGGGAGACCGTGAACCATGCCAGCATTCACATTGATACAGGTGGCAAATTTATAATGATCGACGGTTTTGAAAGAGTGCTTGTCTCCCCCATCAAGGATGGCTCGATCAACAAAAGCATCGATCTCGAGAGGAGTAACACCCACTTTAATCATGGCCGGCAGCTGACCTTTGATCCAACCTAAGCGTTTGCCGCCTTCAACCATAGCTTGATACTTTGTCATGGGTGTATTTTACGCTAACCCTAACTTACTGACGATATCGGTAAAAATCTTTTGAATATCGCCGGTGCCGTCGATTTCGAGAAGAAGACCTTTCTGACGGTAGTAATCAATCACCGGTTTGGTTTCATGGTCGTAGATATCAAGTCTCTCGTGAATGGCGGCAGGAGTATCGTCGGAACGATTTTCGAGTTGGGCTCTTTTTTGAAGACGAGAGAGACTTTCTGCCCGAGAGATATCCAGAAAAATAACTTTATCGATGGTAAGGTGCCGCTCTTTCAAGAACCACTCCAGATACTCGGCCTGCATGGCATCACGAGGAGAACCATCAAGGATGAAACCATTTTTCGCGCCAGTAATCACCGGTTCGATAACTTCCATGACGGTATCAAACGGAAGCAGGGCGCCGGTAGTCAAGAGGTCGGCTACTAATTTGCCTTTTTCAGTCCCGTTTTTGGCAAACTCGCGGAGAAGAGAGCCGGAGGAAACATGAGTAAGGCCGAATTTTTCGGCCAGCAGTTTGGCCTGAGTACCTTTGCCCGAACCTTGGGGGCCTAATATAATTAAATTCATAGCTTGATTTTATCTTACTTTGAGATACCGAAACATACCGCAGGTATAATTGAATTATGTCCAACAAAAAGTTTGTAGTGGTCTTGGTAGTATTGGCAGTGTTTGGGATATTGGTTGGTGTGCTAAAAAATAGATTTTATATTGAAGGTAAGGACGCGAAGTATTGGCATGAGGTATATGTAGCCGAGACGGCGACTACTTTAAAACTTAGAAATTGCGTGAATACGGGAACAATACTCAGCCCAAGGGAAACATATGGAACACTGACGGCCTTAGTTAAGAGAGTGAGAAATAACTGCCAGTAACTAGTCGAGGAACTTGTCGTAGCTGTACATGTAGAGCTGAGAGTTGATCGACTTCAAGATTTCCAAGACGACCGAAACGACGATGAGAATACCGGTACCACCGATGGCTAGACCAGTAATGCCCGTCATCCCGGAAATGATAGAAGGGAAGATAGCGACTAAGCCAAGGAAAGAGGCGCCGACCAAAGTGATGCGGTTTAAAACAAAGTTAAGGTAATCTACAGTGTTGGGACCGGGACGGATGCCGGGAATAAAAGAGCCGGAGGAACGCAGGTCTTTGGCAATTTTTTCCGGATTGAAGACCACGGCGGTATAAAAATAACAGAAGGCCACAACCAGACCGAAATACAAACTGTTATATAAAACAGTATTCGGAGCCAAATATAAAGTAATACTGCGGGAAGCGGCCGCCAACCAGGCTTGGCTAGACCCCGCAAAAACGCGTCCGAGTAAATTAGGGATAAGCATAAAAGAAACGGCAAAGATGATGGGAATAACTCCCGCCTGATTCAAACGAAGAGGCAAGTGATTGCCGACGGTGGAAACGAAAGAACCACCGCGACGGGCCGACTGAATCGGCACTTCACGAACGGCTTCACCGACGCGGATAATGGCGTAGACGGAAGCGACGGCAAAGAAAGCAAACATTAAGTACATGAAGATTTTGGTCGGATCGAGGGTGGCAAACATCTGGGCGGCGGCGACGGGAAGACGAGTAACGATACCGACGAAGATAATTAAACTAATGCCGTTCCCCACACCGTAATCGTTGAGCTGTTCACCGAGCCAGATGAGAAAAGAGGTACCGGCGGCCAGGGTAAAGACAATAGACGCCAGTTTGAGAGGATCGGCCGTGGTGGTGAGACCTTGACCGCGAAGAAGCATAATCAAAGCAATGCCTTGGAAGAAACACAGAGGAATGGTGAGAAGACGAGTGTATTGATTGATTTTCTGGCGGCCGTAGTCCCCTTCTTTTTGGAGCTCTTCTAACTTGGGAACAACCATGCCGAGCATTTGGATAATAATGGAGGCGTTGATATAAGGATTTAAACCAAGGGCCATGACGGAGAAATTGGTGAGGGTGCCGCCGGAAAAAATATCCAAAAGAGAGAGAAAAGCGGAACCGCCAAAAAGCTGTTTGAGGGCCGACAAATTAATTCCGGGAGCCGGAATATGGGCGACCAGACGGAAGATAGCAATGACAAGGGCGGTGAAGATGAGGCGATTTCGAAGACCCTTGATCTTCAGCATCGCGCGGAAAGGGGCTAATACATTATTCATATCGTGACTCTTATTCTACCAGCTTCGGAGATTAAAACACAAAAACCCCGCCGTAGCGGGGTTAAGAAATTTATGAGGATTTGGCTTTGCGAGAAACGACCAAATCGTGAACTTGGCCAATATTAATCATTTTAACCAGCTCGACCTCGTCAAACGAGGCAATTTGTTGGCCACCGGCTTCCCAATTGATATAAACATTAAAGGGATCAAAGGTGAGCCGGTAAGATTCGCCGATTTTAAGTTTAACCGGAGTTTCCAAACGAGAGATGATGTTTTGAACGAGATAAAGAGGTTCCAAATTTTGCAAGACTAGTAAGGCCTTATCAGACTCAGCCCGAATAAACATGTTCGAACGGTCGTCAATAGTGGCATGGCCTAACTTATTAATGGTGAGTATCGAATTCATATATCCTCCTTAGGAATCTACTCCTTAATTCTTGCCAAAAGGTTGACATGACAGACGAAAGCCTTGGGATCTCTTTCAAGGACGAAACCGGCGTTGGCGCAGGTTTCAAAAAGATTAATGCCCATGGCCTCGGCATTTTTAACTATTTCGAAGCCGCCAGGAATTCTATCCGGAGTTAAGTAGTTTTTGAGGGCCGCGCGCAGATGGCCTTGCCAGTGGCGAGGATTTTTTAGAGCCTTATCGGTCCAGCCCGGGTGAAGCTTAGCTTTGAGTTCCAGATACTTACCAAAGTCCAAGCGGGCGATGGCAGCATAGACCGTCGATTGGTAGACACTCAGAAATGGCTTGGTTCGAGGTGGACAGCCATCTTTCCTGGCCCAGTTCGGACAACCCACGGGGTGCTTATAGTAGGGAGATCGACAAAGGGCAATCACCTTGAGATCTTGAACAACAGTCGTCGGGAAAAGAAAAAAATCGATGTTGATACGATGAAGAATTGAGTTTGTGTCCATGGGCCTCCATTTAGGGACAAAATGTGAATGTTCTGGGGAATTTTACTACAAAAAACCACCCCGGGAGGGGTGGTAAGAATTTTAGAGATAGCCGTCGGTGCGGTTTTTTACGAGGGTTCTGACCCAATGAACCTCCATATACTGTACCAGTTCGATTTCATCAAAGGTAGCCGATTGCCGACCTTCACGATTGGTCCAAGAAAGTTCCACCAACCCTTTTTTAAACTCGAATGAGAGGCAGCCATGGGACAAGTTCAAGTCATCGTCGTCACCCTGGACCAGAGTGCCGACAACATTTTTTTTCTCAGTCAAGCTCTTGAGGTTAAAATAAGTTACGAGAGTATCACTTTGTTCCGAGGCAAAGTAAAAAACGCCGTATTTTTCGTTGTATGTGGGACTGCCGTTTGTATCTTTGGCAAAGCCCAGCTTGTTCACAGTGAGTAAAGAGTCCATAGATCCTCCCTCTTAGCGTTTGCCCTGATGAAAGCCGCGATAATTGAAGTGCGGTGTCGGCAGATGAGGGGTGGGAATCAGCTTTCCCTCTTTTTCGGTAAACAAGAGCCCTTCGGGAAGGGCCACAAAACGGATTGATAAATCTTTGTCAAAATGGTAGATCTTGAGGAAACTGTAGACTGCCTGAGCAAGCCCTGATTTGTTCGAATGAGTGAGAGTGTCCGAGTACGATTCAATAATGACTTGCACGGGGGCATCCTCGAGCTCGGATCCGATGATTAGCTGATCCTCGGATCTTTCCAAAATGAGGCAGGGTAAGTCGGCAGGGCAACTCAAAACGGTGCCTATAACCTGTCGAAGGGTGTCCAGATGGTCCGGGCGGAAAGAAAAATCCTGCGGATTATGGACATAAGGGGGCAGATTCCGAAAGCGGATATTGAGCATGAAACCTCCTAGAATTTGAATGTTCTAGGATATTATAGCAGAACCTTACTTGGAGGAGACGATTTTGCCGCCAGCTGCCTCGATAGCCTTGATAGCACCAGCGGAGGCCGGAACGGCGATTTGGAGGGCTTTGGTGAGCTTACCGGTAGCAATAATTTTGAAACCTCGTTTGGCTTCCTTCTCACTGACTTTGAGGGCGGTAGAGAGAAAGAGAGAGTCAATGACGGAGTTAGCCGGGAATTTGTCCAAGCGGTCGAAGTTCACCGTGATGGGCTGAAGGTTAATGACCTGGAAACGGTGCTTACCCTTGATAAAAGGAGTACGGCGAACCAAAGGGAGCTGACCACCGTCGAACCAAAGCGGGATAATGCCACGGGTCTTTTGGCCTTTTTGACCACGACCGACAGTGTGAC
>JAHFKQ010000046.1 GCA_023245265.1 Candidatus Collierbacteria bacterium | reverse complement strand
AAAGATTAGCTTTCTTGGGAATACCCACCATCTCCAAAAGACTGTTGATTTTATCGGGAATTTTTTTGGCTGGGTAGCCGCCGATCTCCAAGGCAAAAGAGATATTCTCACCCACGGTTTTGTCCGGAATGATTTTGTAGTCTTGAAAAATAAAACCGATTTTGCGCCGGAATTGGGGAATATTTTTGATTTTTATTTTCGCCAGGTCTTCACCATCAATAACTATTTTGCCTTTGGTCGGGAGTAGATCTCGTATGAGCAAACGACCGAGAGTGGTTTTGCCGGCACCGGACTTGCCGGTAATGACCACAAATTCGCCGGGAGAAACGGAAAAATCTATATCATCGAGGACGACATCACCATTACGATAGGTCTTAGTGACATGTGAGAAGTCAATCAAGATTTAAAATTATTTTGGTAATGGGACATTCAAGTTCTCGACTTTGACGCGGCCGACATCCATCAACCAACCGGCCTTTTGACCCTTGAAGGTTTCACCCCAAACGGTGATTTGATTGCCGACGAGAGTGTCGAGATCGATAACGGAACTGGTCATGTAAACAGTTTGAGAGACACCACCCGGACGAACCAGTTTGTGAGTACCTTCACCATTTAAACCGCCTTTATCCAAAACACCGGTAGCGGTCGTGTTAAAAGCTTTTTCATCCGGAGAACCGTATATATCACCGACTTTGACCCCGGCGACCGGGACCTCGGCTTGAATCTTGGCTAGCTCACCGGAACCAACTAACTTACCTGTCGCACGCGCCTTGAGACTGGCACCGGAATAGAAACCGGCGACGGCCACGACTAAAAAAATAACAACCGTCAAAAGATTTGATTTTTTTTCCATAGAATGATTAATATTTTCCGGGGTGGTGACTACTGCCGGAGCTGACCTTTGAGTATTCGGGTCCAGCTTGTCCAGATCAATTGTCTTTATATCCATAGATATAGTGTATCAAATTATCTTCTTAATTTTATTTGAGAGAAGCGAAGAACTTTAGCTCCTTCTCGATAAAGCCATCGAGATTGCCGTCCAAAACCGAGTCCGGATTGGTTTCTTCATAATCAGTGCGAAGATCCTTCACTAATTTATACGGGTGAAGGACATAAGAACGGATCTGGTGACCCCAGCTGGCGATGGTGGCCCCGCCCTTGATGCGGCTGAGTTCTTCCTGGCGCTTGGCCTCCTGAATTTCCCAGAGTTTGGACTTTAAAACTTGCATGGCAATCTTCCGATTGGCATCTTGGTAGCGCTGGGTCTGACACTCGACCACGATACCGGTCGGTAGATGTTTGATGCGGACAGCAGTACTGACTTTGTTAACATTTTGACCGCCGGCGCCACCAGAGCGACTGGCATCAAACTCCAAATCTTCGTCGCGGATTTCCACTTCGGCTTCCTCGGGAAGTAGGGGCATGACCTCAACCCCGGCGAAAGAAGTTTGACGGAGCTTGTCGGCATTGAAAGGTGAGAGACGAACTAGCCGATGGGTCCCTTTTTCATTCTTCAAGTAGCCATAGGCGTAACGGCCGTGAACGAGATAAGTGACCGACTTGATGCCTGTTTCTTCCCCAGGAGCATACTCAATGGTCTCGTAGGTCCAGCCATTTTTTTCGACGAAGCGGGTATACATCCGAGCGAGCATACCAGCCCAGTCCATCGCTTCGGTACCGCCTTGACCGGCTTTGATGGTGACTAGAGCATCGGAAGCATCGTACTCGCCGGATAAAAAGGTAACCAGCTCGACTCTTTCGACGCTCTTGGATAAAGTGTCGTAAAGAATTTGAATCTCGTGATCAAAGCCGTCATCTCCGGCACTTTTGGACATTTCCAGTAGTTCTTCCAAACCCTTTAAATCGGAAAGTAGCTTTTCGGTAGAAGTAATCGTGTCCCGGACGGAGGAGAGCTGGGACATAACTTGTTTGGCATGATCTTCATCGCTCCAGAGTCCCGGCTCACTGGACTCGACGGTGAGCTCCTCCAGTTTCCGACGCAATGCCGGTAAATCCAGTTTTGCCACGATATCATTGATTCTGTTTTTGAGGTCGGGGAGATTAATCTGAGAGTCTGAGGACATAGCTGTATTCTAGCCTAAATCCTAAACTGAGCCATAATATCCAAGAACCTATTAGAGTGCCGGTCATGAAAAAGTTGGCTCAAATCGGCCCCACAAGTAAAGACATCTCCCCCACTATGCTGGTTCCTAAAGTTGGTCACATCGTACCTCACATTATCGATAGTAATGAGACAATGTCCCGCTAACGGATTGGGGACGGCTGTGGGAGCCACGGTCGGTTTTGGTGTCGCCAGTGGAGTCTGGGTTTTGGTCGGGGTAACGGTCAAAACTCTAGCCGGAAGTGTAGGTGAAATAATGGTTTCGGGCACCTGGGGAGAAATGGGAGGGGTTGGAGTCCGGCCAGAAAAGTAAAAAAGAATGGCCACTAAGAGAGCCAGATTGGTCAGAGCGAGAATAAAAAGGGTTTTGATTAATTTCATTTAAAATTAAAATCTTCAAAAATAATGTCTTGGTTTTTAACGCCGACAGCTTTCAACTGGTTGGCAAGCGAGTTCATCATACCGATGGGACCACAAAGCATTATTTTCTTTCGACGCAGATCGCCACAAAGTTTTTCCAGGACCGGAGCACTTAAACGACCACAGACATTAGAGGGGTATTGGTGATAAATAATATTCGGTGCTTTGGCACTTAAGAGTTTTATTTCTTGATCAAAAACAGCTTCTTCTTCATCGCCAACGCAGTAAAAAAAGTCAATTTGGCGAGTCTGTTTTTTTTGAACTTCAGCGGTTAGAAGCGAGAGGAAAGGAGTGACACCAATGCCGCCGGCAATCCAGATGAGTGGCTTATCCCCAAGAATCCCCTCCCCAAATTTGCCGTATGGACCCCAAAGATCGACTGGACTACCCTCGTGAAGGGTACCTATCTTCCAGGTGTAGTCTCCCAAAATTTTGGCAACCAACCGTAAATATTTTTCTTCCGGGCCACTGGCAATAGAGAAAGGATGAGACTCGTTGCCCAGCTCCGGAAACTTAGCAAAAACAAATTGTCCCGCATGGAAAGGGAGATTTTTCCCCTCCGGTAACATGTCTATGGCAAAGGTATCCCCTATCCGGCGAAGATTATGAATAACGAAACGATATTTGGGTCCAATAAATCGATACAGAAACCGGCGATAGACTGCGGCATAAAGGGCCAGTAATAGAAGCGCAAGAATCCACCATCTTAGGGGTAAGTAACGGCTGGCATCACTGGTGATCGTAATAATATGTAATCCGGCAAATAAGAGAGCCAGTCCCATAAATTCGTGAGTCTTTTTCCAAAGTGAGTAAGGCAGGTTTAGGAGTAAAGTGAGAATCAGCATCAGCATCATGGAATAAAGACTCAGCACTCCCCAGTTGTAAGGCAATAAATTGGAAAGCCAAAGATATTTCCAGGCGAAGTTCAGGTCGGGTAAAACTTCCAATATTAAAAAAATAGGATGATGGATAAGCAAAACAAAAGACAGACCACCCAAAAGGTGATGAAAGCGGTACACCTTGTCTAAACCTCCGAACCAGTTTTCGATAAACCGCCAACGGGATGACAGAACAAAAGAAAGGCAAAGGAGAGTGACCCCAAAGAGAGACAGTAATTGACTACCTAAGAGCCAGGTAAAAATAAAACCCGAACCGGCTAATTTGGCCAGAATAAAAAAGGCGAGAGTGGCCGCGAGGGTAAGCCAAACTAAAAAGGGACCAATTTTTATTTTCATACTATTTCACGAGCAGGCCGATGACGGGGTACTTCTTTTTGATCAAGGAGCCACCAATCAAATTTAGCTCGGTGCTGGAGTCACGACCGGCCAAAAAGTGATAAGGCCCACCAACTTTATAATAGTCTCTGCCGGCCGAAACATCGTAAACCTGCCCGTTTAGGCCAAGATAGATAGGCAAATTCGGGTCCGTGCCATCAAAAGGAGCTAACTCTTTTTCGGTAAAGGTTTTGGTGATAGTGGTGGAGAGACCTTCGACTTCACCCTTTTCATCTTCATCTTCGATTTCACGACCAGGACGAGAGGTAGGAAATTTGGAGGGAGTGGGAGTGGAAAGAATGGCAGTAGGGGTGGCCTCAAAATCCGGGGTGAGAAGTGGTGAAATTTGAGTTTCTGGAGAAGGATTTTGATTTTCGGTTTTTTGCGGGCTACTCGGCACCGATAGCAGTTTGGAGACGGCCGTAAAACTGGTCAGAATAACCAAACCAAAAAGAATAATAGGGTATATCTTATCCATAGTCAGATTCATTTTAGCAGGAGTGAGGCTAGTATTCAGAATGGGCATCGTATAAAATGAACCTGTGCGATACTTGAAACGCTTTTGGTGGATTTTAATTGTAATCCTATTGGTAGGAGGTGGTTTTTGGAGATGGAAGAGTGCCCAAGCAAAGGAACTGGCGACCAAAACCTATACCGTAAAAAGAGAGGACTTAACTGAGACCCTATCCCTTTCCGGCCAAGTCGATGCTCTTGAAAAAGCAGAGATAAAGTTTCAAACTTCCGGGCTACTTACCTGGGTCGGTGTCAAAGAGGGTGACAAAGTCAAAAAATATCAAGCCATCGCCAGCTTGGACAAGAGAGAGCTGCAAAATACGATGACGCAGTATCTAAATTCATACACCAAGGCCAGAAATGAATTTGAACAGGCCCAAAGTGATAATAAAGATTGGGAAACAAATGGGATGACTGATGCGGCCCGAGAGGCTATCAAAAGAACACTGTCCACCGAACAGATGGCTCTCAATAACTCGGTCTTGGCTTTTGAAGCCAAAAATCTGGCCCTGAAATTTGCCACCATATTTGCTCCTTTCCCGGGCATCATCACCAAAGTCGATGTCCCGGTGCCCGGAACCAATATTACTCCCACCAGTGCCGTCTTTGATATTGTTAATCCAGAGACCTTGTATCTGTCGACGACAGCGGACCAAACTGAGGTGCCGTCAATTACGGAAGGGATGACCGGTAAAGTGATCATGGATTCATTCCCGGACAAAGAATTGACGGGTACTGTGAAGGCCATAGGTTTTGTACCCAAAACCAGTGAGGCAGGTACCGTTTATGAAATAAAAATTATTTTTGATACCACCGAATTGGGGAGTGTTTTGAAGATGGGCATGACCGGTGATATCAACTTTACTTTGAAAGAAATTAAAAATGTTTTGGCCATCCCGGAGGCCTACATTAAAAAGGAAGACGGCAAGTATTATGTAACCAAAATGATTTCCGGCCAACTCAAAAAAAGTGAGGTCACACAAGGTGACACGGTTGAAGGGATGGTCGAAATAAAAGAAGGGCTAAATGAAAACGACGTCATCTATAATCAGCCTTAAAAATGTCCATAAGAATTATCTCTTGGGGGACGGCTCAGTCTTTGAAGCTTTAAAAGATATTAATTTGGAGATTTTTGAAGGCGAGTTTTCGGCTATTATCGGACCTTCCGGATCAGGCAAGTCTACTCTCATGCACATGATTGGTCTTTTGGATAAACCCAGTGACGGTCAAATAATCGTCAACGGCAAAGATGTCTCCAGACTGGATGATAACCAGACCTCGATTCTTAGAAATTCCTATGTCGGTTTTGTTTTTCAGCAATTTAATTTATTGAATAAATTGACGATTCTGGAAAATATTCTGCTGCCGGTCACTTATAGCCGGGTCGCTTTGGACTTTGACCCCTATGCTCGAGCAGAAATGTTGATGGATAAATTTGGGATACTGTCAAAAAAAGATTCTTTTCCCAATCGGATTTCCGGAGGCCAACAACAAAGAGTGGCGGTGGCTAGAGCTTTGATCATGAAACCGCAACTTATCTTGGCTGACGAACCGACCGGAAATTTGGATCATAAAACCGGCAACGAAATCATTGATTTGTTCGAACAACTAAATAAAGTGGAAGGTATCACAGTCGTTATGGTCACCCATGAAATGGAAATTGCCGATAGGACTAGACGACAAATTCGCGTGTTGGATGGGGAAATCATTAGCGATAAAAAGAAATGAAACTAAACAGCAACTACCAATTATTGTCCTCGGCTTTTGCC
>JAHFKQ010000045.1 GCA_023245265.1 Candidatus Collierbacteria bacterium | reverse complement strand
TTTGAACCTTAGTTTTAAAATCAAGATGGTGCTTCAAGAGTTTCGGCTGCCAGAGGTTCCAGGCGGTAATAAGGCACTGGCCACCGGGTTTGAGGTGGGCTTTGATTTGTTTTAGAAGAAAAAGTTGCTCCTTGCGGTTAGCCAGGTGGTGAATGACGGCGATACAGAAGATGTAATCAAATTGAGGTAAACCATGCCAGCCTTCGGGCTTGGTAATATCGGCCTCGATAAAACGAGCCCGGGGATGATTCTCGACGGCTTTTTCGAGGAGAGTAGTAGAGAAGTCGAGGCCAGTGTACTCGACAGAGTCCGGAAGACCCAAGAGCAGCCGGCCATTGCCACAGCCGACATCGAGTATCGAAGCGTGCGGAGGAATGACGGCGAGGAAAGGCTTGAGGTCCGGCCAGATATAGCCACGAGAGGCGGAGAATTGGGCCCCTATTTGGTTATAAGTATCTTTGACCGAGTTCATAGGTTAATTTTAACAGGCGGAGATTTATAACCTATAACTAGACATTAGGGTGTCCGGGGAGTAGAATTGCCCAAATCGAACATTGAAAAAAGGAGGCCAATGTGGCAAAGAAAAAGAGTAATTTGGAAGGCACGGTGAATCTACCGCGGGAGATATTTTTGATCAATGACCCCGAGGGTTATGTCCGCCTGTCCGATAAATACCTGTGGATTAAGTTTTCCGATGAGGAAGATGAGCTCCAGTTCCGGATTGATGGTCGAGAACTAATTCGTAAATTTCGTCAATTCCGCGAAAAAGTAGTGCTTTGCAAAGGGGTGCGTTGCTACCCCAACGAACTGGTCGCCGGCAGTAAAAAACTACTGGTGATTGAACTGACCAGACCGGGGAAAGATAATTTCAAAGCCCTAGTCAATCTGGAAGATTTCCGGCAAGTCCTGTACGACTTTGACGCCGTCAAGGTCGTCGGCTACTAAATCCAAAGGTGGAGGTAAGGATGAGATACTTCGGTTTATTAATATTTTTTATCGGCGCCGTCTTGGCAGCATATGAAATATTTTTTTGGGGGTCACTCTTTTTTTCCTGTGGATTGGTGTTAATCTTTTTTGAATGGCCCTCCATGGTCAAGATTCCCTCAACCTATCGTGGTTATCCATTGAGGGCAGAGAAAAACGGATACTTTATATATTCGAACTCCGAAGTTTACTCGAATTGGCCTAATTTAATTTTGAAAGATGGAAGTTCTGTATCCATATTTCTCTGGAAATTCGAAGCTTCTAGAGGCAAAGGCTCGATGTTTATACTCGATAGATCTGGTAAATTGGTCTTTCCTGGCAAAGAATAAAAATAAGCCCCCGCAATGCGGGGGCTTTTTGTCGAAAAGACCGATTAGTTTCTGGTGAGAAAGAGGGTGGAGACCAGAGGTTTGTTATTGAAGTGCTGATGGTCCAGCCGATCGAATACCGTGTAACCGAAACTCTGGGCGGCATTGATAAATTCCCGTTCGGTTCGGAGATATTGGCCGGAGACTTCGTGGAGATAGACAAACCACCAGGGGAAGGTATGACCCGCGGCATCTTCGTCTTCCGGTAGGAAGAATTCGGAGATGGCCAACTTGGCGGAGGGAAGGCCTTGGCTCATCGCCCGAAAAAATTTATCCAAAATCGTGCGGTGTTCGTGAATGATAAAGTTGACCGAAAAGACAACCTCATCTCGTTTCAGCAAATTCTGAATTTTGAGGAGATCCTGTGGGTCACCCAAATCGACTTTCAACCATGGTGGAGGTGCAGAAAATCCTTTACTACGGAAAAGTTCTTCGGCCGGAAGGCGGGTTTTTTCATCGATATCGGTAATCAGAAATTTGGGTAAGGACGAGCGGGGAAATTTTTCCAGATTGGTCAACATCGCCGCGCCGTTGCCGGCTCCGCCTTCGACCAGGGCTAGGTTAGGTTGGTCGCCGTAAAGCTCGTAGATCTTGTTGGCGATTTTGCGAGAGGCTTCGTCAAACATCAGACGAGCGGCTTTGACATTGTCGACAATATCTCGATAAACTTCTTGGTCCAGGCCATATTTTTTTATGCCCATGTCGAGTTCGTAAATATTGCGCAACATGGAATCGTAGGTTTTGATCAACCATGCCTGGGGACCGTGGGCCACGAGAGGTAATAGTGTTGGGTTTTCCCGGATGACTGAGCGGAGGGAAAAATTTACCCCTCCGGCGGTGACTAACTGCTTTTGCAGTCTGGCCGCATCGGTTCCCAAGCAAAAGCCATCGAGATCGATAAAGGGATTGGAGTTGGGATCGATGTCAGTTCTGCTTAAAAATTTCCAGGAGGCATCGTTGAGTCTCGAACCGGTTCTTTGAAAGTCAACTTTGGCTAAGTACAAAAAGATATAGTAGGCCACAAACTCATTCAAATGCTCGTTGGGTTTTTTGTCCATGTTGCTCCTTTTTAAGGTGTGACGCGATTAGCGAATGGGGAATTATAGTTTAATTATAGGGTATTGTCAATTTATTAGGCACAAAAAACCCTCCGCTACTGGCGGAGGGTGGAAAGATTTTAGTGAGGCGGGAAACCGAGGTTGTCAAAGGTTTTGATGGCACCTTTGCCGTTACCCAGATCTAGATAGGTAAAGCTGACTTTGTCGCCGGAGACGGTGAAGCGAATTTCGCCGGTAGCGTCAGTTGGGGTGACGGAGAAGATGGTGTCCTTTCCTTCAATCGTAAAGTAATAAGTGGTGTAGCCGTTTTGAACTTCGGAGACGATAATGGCGATTTGGCCGGTCAGCGAAATTCCCTGGGCTTCCTGGCTGGGGTCCCCGGTGTTACTAGGGCGATTGGCCAACCAGAGTTGATAATTGTTTAAGGCTTCTTCTTTAGTCGCGGCCATGACAACATTGGTGGCATTGACATTGTACGCATCCAGGAAACCGATCATGGCGTACTGGGCTTGTTGGTCGCTACTGGTAATGTAGGTTGCGACCCAAGTCAGCCGGCCAAAAATTTTATAAAGAACAGGAGGAGTGATAGGGTAGTTGTTCTTTTTGTTTTCGGGAGCATTTAAGAAGGCTTCGGTGACTTTGGAGCCGACGGCCATACCACGGATGGGATAGCGTTTGGCCTCGTAACGATTACTATCGACGAGAACGACACCAGTCGAACTATGATCGGTGGTACTGCCACTGGTAATGATGTACTGATAGACCGGCGAGCCTTCAACCGTACTGTAGGCAATAGGGGTCGTATCATCGGCCCGCATTTCAACTCCTCGGCCACTCAAGTTTAGAAATCTCGGCCAAGTCGAAGTGTGATAAGTGGCGTAGTCGTCGATGTTTTGATCGATAGCTGAGATAGGAAGCACCCGATCGACCCATGTTGGTCGGTCGGCCAGGGTGTAACTAGTAATTTCGCCGGTTTCGCTGTTGATAACCAAGATACCTTGAACAGCGATGCCGTAGAGGCCGCGCTGGTAGGTACTGATGTCGACGGTGTAGTGCGGTTGCCAGTCGTCATCGACTTCCAAGGTCGGATCGACTAGTTTGAAATTACTGTAACCATGGGTGTAAAGATAGCGTTGGAGATACTGACCGAAGTAAGCCCCGGGGAAGTAACGAAGGGGATGCTCCATCTTGAGAAAAGCATCAGTGTCAGGATTTTCGGCGTCTACCACGATCATGCCTGGACTAGTTTGGTTGCTGAGATTGGACCACACATTTTGGTAAACGATTGGGGCAATCCAGTACAGATGTTTGTTGATGTTCTGGAGAGTGTAGTCCCCGGGTTGGTAAATAGCGCCGAGATTTTGGCCGCCTTGACCCATGGCCAGGGAGCCCTTAAAACGGGCGACACTGATCTCGACCATAACGATGTGGGCCGGATCGGTATCAGGATAAGAAGCCGGTGCGTCGTTACTGACGGCCATCTCTTCAGTTTCGACCGTGATGGGGAGAAAATTGGCCATAGCTTGGGCGTTGCCATTACCCCAGGTTGTGCTCATACCAATTACGCTCACGATCAAAAAAAGAAGCACCAAGGCAATGCCAGAAGCGTAGGTGCCGATAACATGAACATTAATGTCATCATCACGGCTGTCATTCTTGACTGCCCAGATGATCATAGAAGCGCCAAAATTGATCAGCAGGGGCAGCCATAGAAATTGAAAGCCGCCCAGTGGTCCGACTAAAGCCGGGAGGCCTAGATAGACCAACAAAGAGATCATCAGGAAATTGCCAACTACTCCCACAAACAGCCATGGCAGAGAAGCATTGACCGAATTGGGGGAAAGCAGCTGAGGCACAAACCAGATAATCATGCAGATGAAAGTTGAGATCAGAATCGTACCAAACATGTTTGACTCCTTGACCTTAAGTTGTGAAAGAACAGCCTATATTCTACCATTAAAAACCCCGCCGAGTGGCGGGGTGGGGTGGTTATTGGATCAGGGTACCGATTTTTTCGCCTTTTAGGATGCGGCCGATATTATCGAGATCCCCGATGTTAAAGACGATGATAGGAATTTTTTCGCGTTTGCAAACGGCAAAAGCGGTATCGTCCATGACTAAAAGGTTCTTAACCAAGGCCTCTTGATAGGTGAGTTCTTGGTATTTGACGGCATTAGGGTCAAGGCGAGGGTCGGCACTAAAGACACCATCGACATTACTGCCTTTAAGGAGAATGTCGCAGTTTAAACCGGCCGCCCTGAGGGCGGCGGTGGTATCGGTCGTAAAGAAGGGCTCACCAATACCTCCCGCGAGGATGACCAGAGTACCATCGTCAAGATGCCTGAGAGCTTTACGACGGATGTAGGGTTCACAAGCTTTGTTGATCTCCAGAGAAGACATAACTCTGGTTTCAACCTCGAGGACTTCGAGTTCGCCTTGAAGTAGAGTGGCATTTATAACCGTGGCGAGCATGCCGGCATAATCTGCCTGGGCGTGATCAAAGCGGGGATCGGTAGCGTTGCGACCTCGGTAGATATTGCCGCCCCCCAGAACGATAGCGATCTCAACATCAAACGAATTTTTCAAATGTTTGAGGTAGAGCGCGACTCTCTGAATTCGCTCTGTATCGATGCCCTGACTATTGGGCGGACCAAAAAGTTCACCAGTCAGTTTCAAAAGGATTCTCTTGTACACGGGTACCTCCTAAGTTAATGAGCGAGTTGAATCCCCTGAATTATACAGGTCAAGTACAATACAGCTATGACGATTGAAGAATTAGTACGAAGGGACGAGGAAAAGATGACCCCCGAGAACTCGGAGGAGTATCGTCGGATCTGGGCCAAGACCATTGGTCGGATGCCTAAAAACTCGGAAATCTGGCCCTTTTTGACGGATGTGGATCTGATTGAGTTATTTAAGACTCGTGGGGTGCGCACCGAGTCCGGGGTGGCGCCTTTTGCGGTCATGATGAAGCCCCACTACTGCCCGGGAAACTGTGTGTACTGTCCACTGGAAGAAGGCATGCCCAAGTCTTACCTGTCGGACGAGCCGGCGGCCCAGAGAGCCAAGAAGTTGAATTTCGATAGCCGGCTCCAAGTAGAGATGAGGCTGAAACAGATGGAAGAAACGGGACACATTACTAATAAGGTGGACTTGATTGTCATTGGTGGTACTTTTTCGGCTTACCCCGACGATTACAAACTGGAATTTTTTAAGGGCATGTACGACGGTGTTAATGGTTTTGTAGCCGAGAGCTTAGCCGCAGCCCAAAAATACAACGAGACGGGGGAGAGGCGAGTGGTGGGTATCTCGGTGGAAACCAGACCGGACTGGGTAACGGAGCAGGAAATTATTTTGTGGCGAAAGATGGGCGTGACTAAAGTTCAGCTGGGAGTGCAAGCCTTCGACGAGGTGATTTTACAAAAAATAAACCGGGGTCATAGCCTCAATGAAGTGGCCGAGGCGACGCGCATGTGCCGTAATGCCGGGATCAAGATCTGCTATCACTTTATGCCGAATCTACCGGGTAGTACGCCCGAGAAAGATATTGAGATGGCCAAGATTATGTTTACCGACCCAAGGTTTGAACCGGACTACTTGAAGGTTTATCCGGCGATGGTGATCCCGACGACGGAACTGCACGAAATGTGGAAACGGGGAGAGTACCAGAGCTATAGCGATGAGGATTTGAAAAAAGTTTTGAAAGCAGTAAAGAGACTGACACCTAGATGGTGTCGGATCGACCGTCTTGTACGGGACATCAGTAAGCAGTGGGTCAGCTCGGGAACCATGAGGACCAACTTGCGGCAGATATTACAAGAAGAACTCAAAAAAGAAGGTCGCGTTTGTCAGTGTATGAGATGTCGAGAAGTACGCAGTGGAGTGTACGACGCTCAAGTCGAGATGCTGATAGATGAAAGAGAAACTCTAGGA
>JAHFKQ010000044.1:2326-6426 GCA_023245265.1 Candidatus Collierbacteria bacterium | reverse complement strand
CCCCTCTCACTCCCCTCACCCGCTCCTATTTTCCGATCGTAATTGAGCCGTTTACAAAAGCGGCCGAGTATTTTTGATCTAGCTTAAACTTGGATAAATTTTCGGAAATTAGGGTGTTAAGTGCGGTGGAAGCAAAGGATGACAAGGCCGGTATATTCGGCAATGAACCGAGTTGAATATTTAAATTGGTTGCCTTGGGAACTGATCCACTTAAATCGACACCGCCGGAAATGAAGAAAGAAGGCGTGATTGAACCAAGATTTATTTTTCCTGAAATGTGGCCAAGACCCGCGGTAAAACAAACACGAGCATCATTGACTTTGCTGCCAAGATAGTTCTGAGCCAGAGTGGTGGCTTCCCCATCGGTAATGGTCACCGAACCTTGATTTAAGGTGTTCCCTATTTGGGATTCAGTTCTGGCAGTGGTGCCAAGATTGGCACATTCTGGAGCTTTTCCTAAAACAGCCGCCGCTCCCGCCCCGGCCAAAGCTAGGACAAAAACGGCGAAAATGGTGAAAATCAGTCCAATAATGCCAAACCCTTTTTGTTTGTTCATATACTCAATCTTTACTGTTTTTATTTTTAATGTCAAGAATTAGGCTGGTTGAGGCTATTTTCCAGGGCTAATACAGCATCAATAAAGAGGTAAGGATTTAAGTCGCCTAAAATTTTTCTGGCCTCGGTCATGATTTGAATTAGTTGATTCTTTTCATTTTGACTAAGGGTATTATCGGAATCATTGAAGAGTTCGTGAGCATTAAGAAAATTTAAAAGGGCCGTGCTAACAGGGACGCCAAGATCGGAAATGAGTAGGTCCTTGTTGAGGCGGATGAATGGGACCCCCGCATAATCTCGATATGTTTGCCAATACTGTTTATATTCAGTTGCCACAATTCACTATAGCCCTAAAACACGCACGGAAATTTAACACCCGGTTTCTAGGCATGGTATAATCCTATATACTTTGAAAATGAGGAGGAGCCTTGCCATACACCCCCAGTATCGTGTCTGAAGTCCAGCGGGTTTCCCCGCGCTGTTTTATCTGTAATCATAAATTTGGCAGGAAAGAGTACCGACCGGTTCATTCCGGCTCAGGCTATCACTTGAGACTGAGAGAAGCCGAAAACCCAGTTCGATATGTCTATGAAGCCATGGACCCGCCTACGATTTATGGCTACATGAAGGGTAAATTTCTGGAGACCGATGAGTTTATCTTTGGCTTCCGTTATTTTGCCGATGCCGTCTGCGTCTGTAATGGCTGTCACCAGGATATTCACACTTTGGCGCTGGACCTTTGTCGTGAGAATTTGCCCGGTTTTACCGGAAACACTCCCCTACCGAGATTGCTGGTGGAAGCCACCTTTAACTATCATTACTATCGCTTACCAATCCTCGCTTAACCGCGGGGATTTTTTTAGGCCTCAGAGCGGGATTCTTTTTTAATCGTTTGCCAGTGGTAGAGATAAAGAGGAATACCAACCACGATCATAGCGAGCGAGTTGGAGAGTTGTCTCTTGCGTTGATTATCTTGCTCCAGCTGGTTGCGGCGGTTTTGCTCTTCGACGGAGAGACCGGTGGTTTTACCGTCCGGAGCAATCATGGGCTCGGCATAGTACGAATACTCGGAAACCTTAAAAACATAGGTTTTGAGGCCCAAATCGAGAATTTGGATGCTACCAATGACGGTAATAAGGAGGCCGACGAAAGAGAAAAGGTACAAGTATAGAAGGCGGAGATTGAATTTCATAATAAGCTAGTTTAGCATTTTTCGAAGGTTTTTGAGTTAAAATAGCAACAGTGCCGAGATGGTGGAATGGTTTACACGCAAGTCTTAAAAACTTGTGGGAGCAATCCCATGAGGGTTCGACCCCCTCTCTCGGCACAATAGAAAATACGCGCCTCGTGTGCGTATTTTTTATTGTCTGAGGGGTCGAACAGGCGGAGGTGCGACCGGCACCGAGCCCGGCTCCAAGGAATTTTCAGCAGAAAATTACCGAGGACGACCCCCTCTCTCGGCACCAACAAAATATCTCTCCCTTGTGGAGAGATTTTTTGTTGATATAAGAGGAGGTCGAACAGCCGGAGCCACGAAAGGATATCGTGGCGAGGCAGGATGAGGCGATGTCAGCAGACAGCGACCGAATCTCGACCCCCTCTCTCCGAGTACGACCCCGGAGCGCTTCGAATTGAGTTAAAATAGACATGCTTGACCCTGTAGCTCAGCTGGATAGAGCGACTGCCTTCTAAGCAGTAGGTCCGCAGTTCGAGTCTGCGCGGGGTCACAAATTTTATTTATTAACCCAATAGGTTCTTATCAGGCGGAGAGGGTATTCTAAAAAAAAGGATTTTGGCTTATGGATGATTCTTCTGGATGAAGCTTTGACGACTAATTGATTGTCATAACCAATGACCCCTCCCACTTTAGCAATTTTGAGAGATAGATCAACATCTTCATGGACTTTTGAATCATCCGTCGTGACTATTTTCCGAACTTTTTCCCAGATTTCTCTAGTCAGGATCATGTTCATGCCCACAAGAAGTTTCTTGCCCGTAAGTAGAGACAATGCTTTGAAGTAAAAACGAGACGGTAAGGTAGAAGTGTTGAGATAGCGGGCGTCATAGTAAATAACAGGGCCGGAGAGAGCGTCTATTTTTGAATCAGCAAAGTTGACCTTAATTCTTTCGATCCATTCTTTGGGTACGATAGTATCGGCATCACAGCGGGCAATGATCTCGAATTGGCTCGAATTGAAGCCACGGTCTCTGGCCGGAGTGATGCCTTGCTTTTTTTCCGGGATAACTTTGGCCCCGAAAGATTTCGCAATATCAACAGTTTTATCGGTGCTATTGTTGTCAACGACGATAATCTCGTCCGGAGAAATAGTTTGAGAGTTTAAACTACTCAGCACTTTGCCAAGATATTTTGCTTCATTGTAGGCCGGAATAATGACAGAAACTTTCATCGTTCAATAAAAAGGGGCAATAAATATTTTTTGATGCGCCACGAAGAAAGTCTAGTTAAATCATCACCGAGAAAGATATTTCCGGCCCCGCGCTGGATCAGTTTTTGAAACTTGAGTAATTGCCGGTGACTAAAACCGAGGGATCGGCGACAAAGAAAAGCATCCGGATCGACATGCCAAAGCTTCTTAGTCCATAATTTTTTGGCGACGGTGGGCAAAACTTGGCTAGTCAGATACCAACGGTTAAAAAACGGACGATCCAAGAAACCAAAGACGGGACTAATGATCTTGGTGTCTGGACCGATTCTCATCGAATCGACTACTCCGGCCGCAGGAATTAACGGGCATCCACAAGCAATGGTATAGATTTGAGGATAGGTTTTCTTAATTTTGGCCAGGTAATTTCTAAGAAAACGATCGGCTTCACCGATTTTGAGGTGTGGGTTAAAGTAGATGGCATAAAGAAAATCAAGTTTTAATAGATCGAAGCCACAATCTTGGACAAGATACTTGAGAGAATCCTCCAGGTATTGTCTGACGACTTTTTTTCGAATATCTAAAAGCCATTTTTTATGCGCTAAAAAACGGTCCAAATGAGAAAAATTGTGTCCCTCAACTAGCCGACCATTTTGGCGAACCAACCATTCAGGATGTTCATGAGCCAGCCGGGATTTGGGATCGACCAAAAAAGGGGCGATCCAAACTCCGGTTTTGAGGTCGAGCTTTTTGATTTTAGTCGCGGTGGATTTTAAACCTTGAGGAAATTTTTGTTTATCGGCACTTAACCAGTCCCCCCAAAGATTCCAACCGTCGTCAATCAAGAGATACTCAAGCGGAAGTTTCCGGCGATGCGGGTTTTTAACCATCCAATGGGCCTGGGTAAGAATTTTTTCTTCATTGATGTTAGTACCGTGGAGATACCATGAACACCAGCCGTAGGCCGGTTTTTTATTCTTTGGTTCAAGTTTAATTTTTTTAGGAAAGACCGGAACTGATAAACTAGGCGCAAAATTGTAACGGGGAAATTTCAGCCAAGAATGTGCAGTCGTGCTCCATGATTGCCAGCCGCTTTTAAACAGTTTTTCAAGTGTTTTCTTTAACTTCCGACGACTGGAACTGGACATACAGATGATTGTA
>JAHFKQ010000044.1:0-2316 GCA_023245265.1 Candidatus Collierbacteria bacterium | reverse complement strand
TTGAAATTTACCGAACCAAGTAAGGGGAGGCCCATATTGGTGCGTTCCGGAAGAAGATTGAGAACATCATCGCCATACTTTCGTTTAAAAGCGGTTTTTAAGCTTTGAGTGGCGACATGAAGCACATCGACTGATGATTCTTGAATTTCCTGACTGATTTGATTGATGAAAAATAGAAATCGCTTTTCGGTGAGCTGAGCCAGACTGCCGTTGATCTTAAAACCTTCCGACATGAGACGACTGATAACGAAATCGGTTTTAAGATAGTCCATTTTTAACTGGTCTTTGGCCCGATTGGTGTCGGTAACACCCAGCCCATCACCGGGATCGGCATCGAGGATGAGACGGCTGATACCCAAAAGTTCACCCAGATCGCGAACTTCTTCTTTGGTCAGCGATTGAATCACTTTGACATCGCCGACATCACCATGCCGTGTCCAAAAGCCCATCAACTTCTCGGATAGATCATCAGTGTCCAAGACAACTCCATCAAAGAGCTGGGCTCGGTCATAAAGATGGAGCATGCGCAGGCGGCACTTGAGATTGCCGGCGGCCACTCGAATCCTGGGATTTTGCCGATGACTTTCGGCCCGGATAGGAGAGTCTTGATACCAAGAAGTATAGTCATGTTCACCCAATTCAAAACCGATTTCGTGAGCCAGGAAACGAGCCTTGGTGAGATCATCAGGTTGACTTTCCACCCCAATAAAATCAAAAATATAGTTTGCCTGGTAGCCGGTGTATCGGAGTCGCTCAATCGCCTGTAGCGCGATCACGGCCATGACAGCCGAGTCCAGTCCTCCGGAGATGCCAAGGACGAGAGTTTTCAGATTATTTTCCTTGGTGTAGGCGGCGAGCGAGTGGGTCGCCAAGTTAAGAATACTTCTGGCCCTTCTGGGATTAAGAATCTTCACTTTTTCCTCCTGAAAAATTTAAGGTCCGTATTGACTTACGGCTTATAGTTTATCACCTTTCACCCTTAATAGGTGTTTTTCAGCTCTTCTCGGTGGCGGCGTCGCTCAACCGAAGTAAGATATTTTTTACGCAGTCGCAAATTCTTGGGGGTGATTTCCAGAAGCTCGTCCGATTCCAGGAAGTCCAGGCATTGTTCCAGAGAGTAGTGAATAGCCGGAATCAGCTGAATCACGCCGTCGGAGGACTTGGAGCGCATATTGGTCAGCTGTTTGCCTTTACAAGCGTTAATCTCGATATCTTCGGCTTTGGCGTTCATACCGACAATCTGGCCTTCATAGATCGTATCGCCCGGATCGACGAAGGTAGAACCTCTCTCCTGAGCCGACTGAAGGCCGTAGGAAAGGGCTTCGCCCGAGTTTGTGGCTATAAGGACACCGCGACGCATCTTAGGCAGATTAGGGCCGACAGGTTCGAAGTCGATAAATTGACTATTGAAGATGACGGTGCCTTTGGTGGCCGTCAAAAGGAGCGAACGCAGACCAAGAATGGCACGGGTGGGCATACGATAGACGAACTCCATCTCGGTTTCACCCAAAGGCTCCATGTGGATGAGTTGAGCAAAACGCTTGCCTAGCTCTTGGGTAATGGTACCCAAGTGATCGGCCGGGGCCACAATATTTACCTCTTCGTAAGGCTCGCATTTTTTACCGTCGACAGTTTTATAAATAACTTCAGGCTTACCGACTTCGACTTCGTAACCTTCACGCCGCAGAGTTTCGAGTAAGACAGAGAGGTGAAGCTCACCTTTACCGGAAACTTCGTACTTACCGTTTTCCAGTTTTCTGAGCTTCAGAGATAAATTGATTTCCAGTTCTTTGGCGAGTCTTTCCTCAATCTGTCTGGCAGTCGTAAATTCACCTTCACGACCGGAAAGAGGCGAGGTGTTGGGACCGACGGTGACATGTAGAGTGGGCTCGGTGATCTTGGCCGACGGAAGGGATTCCAGATCTTCGGCGGTCGAAAGAGTCTGACCGATCTTAATAGCTTGAATACCGGTTAAGGCAACGATGTCGCCGGCAAAGGCTTCCGCTACTTCAACGCGACCCAGACCCTCGGAAATAAAGACTTTGTCAATTTGGACCGGTTTATTGGTTTCCCCGAGCAGCATCAATTTTTGACCGGGTTTGACCGTGCCTCGGAAGATTTTGCCGACAACGATGCGACCCAAGTGAGAGTTATGGTCGAGTGAGGAGACAAGCATCTTGAAGGAGCCTTCGGAGCTGTTGGTCGGAGCCGGAATATAAGAAAGGATTTCGTCCAATAAAGGCACGACACTACCGGGTTGGTTAAAATCGGTGGGAGGAGTGGAAAAAACCTTACCGGTACGACTGACGGAGTAAA
>JAHFKQ010000043.1 GCA_023245265.1 Candidatus Collierbacteria bacterium | reverse complement strand
CGATTTGCATAAAACCCATTTTTTGAAACCAAACTTTGGTCATAAACCAGCACGAACCTTGAAACTGCAGGGTGTCATCGATGGGAATGTGCCAGCGGGCCATGGTGCGCTCGTCCCACTTAAAGCCATGCATGGCGCCGTCACAGAGAGGTTTAAACATAATATATTCGTAATCAATCGGAGGTCGGTTATCACTTTGGGGTTGGAGAGACCAGTGCTCGGCGTCCAGTCGATGACGACGGGGGATCTGAACCCAGTTGGGTTGGTGGTCTTTGGCCAGTTGAGTATCAAAGCCGGGGGCCATCATACAGTGAGCGTCAAGGGACATGACAAACTCTCCTTTGGCTTCGGCGACAGCCCGGTTGATACCGTGTCGTTTTTGGGAGTAGGGTTGCGCAGCGAGACGGATATAACGGACACGGGGGTCGTGGACGATTTGCTCGGCCGGCGGCTCGTAGCCATCAAGAATCGGCAAGACTTCTATTTCACCGGTGGCTTTGGCCAAGACATCTAAAATAGTTTTTTGTAAGAACAGTTCATTCTTGGAGGGAATGGCGATGGTCAGCATAATTTAGAGATATAGTACACCAAATCAATCTTCGTCGTCATCCAGATCTTCAAACGATATTTGACGGTCACCGATCTTGGTCTTGGCCAAGAGAAAAAATCCATGAAGGGCGAACCAGATGGTGGGGATGATTAAAAGAGCCCCGGCGATGGAAAGAGAGATAGCCCATTCAAACGGAATGAGAGTAGTGCCGGAAATTAATTGTTGGAGGGAATAAAGCTGTCCGAGCGAACCGACGATGAGAAGAATACCCATCTTGGCGAAGTGAGCTTCCGGAAGAAAAGACAATAAGAAAAGGGGAGTCAAAAATAAAGAGATCGCTCGGATAATGACGACGACGGTGGTGAAGGGATACTTGGTAAAAACGGCCGGATTAAGATAGGAGTAAGGCGTAGGCAACTTGAGACTCAAGGGAGTGACAATGTTTTCCAATAAATACGAAAGAAGGAAAAAACCGACAATGACCATGAAAGCGTGTTCCTTTTGAATCTTCATTTGCTTCTATTATATGTGGTACTTGGTTAAATGGCCCCGCACCTTCGTGAATTCCTAACTAAAGACGGTGTTGAAATAGTCATAGGTCAAGGCGGCCCGACCGGTCCAGTTAGCTGAGTAGCCGGACGCTCCTTTGGCGTAAAGAAAAGCCCCGGAAGTATTTTTGAGAATATACCAAGCACCGGTTTTTTTGACAAAACCATAATAAGCAGGTGTGCCGGCATCGTCGATATCGGTGATGGCGTAGCCGTCGGTGGGTTTTTTTTCGGCAGGATCAATACGAACACCGGCAATATCCTTGACACCGACTACCCCGGGGCCGACTGGAGCGCTACCAAAAAATGAGGCTTGGGCTTTTTTGGTAAAAAGAGCCATGAGGACGAGAGAAATGCCGGCTGAGCCCATGAGCTTCAAGAAAATGCGTTTGTTATTGTCCGGCACACCGGCTACAGGTTCCGGATCAATAGCGGCGATGGGTTTAGCCCGTACCAGAGCTTGAGCCGAGTCGGTTATTGGCTTTTCCGAAGCACGAGAGTTTTTCCGGGCAGGAGTGCTTCTCAAGAGACGCAGGCCGAAATAGAAGATAAGAGGTAAGTAAATAAAGCTATTGAGGAGCTGGGAAGAAGTTTTGGCCGAGAAAATACCTGAGACCATAAGCAAGAGACAGATAAAAAAGCTGTACGAGATGATTAGGCGCTGGCTTTTCATGGCAGAATGTTGAGACTAATACGAAAAAGAATCAAAGTGACAGCCAGAGCCAAGAGAGTGAGGTTAATGAGAAAAGAGGTTTCGGTTTGGCCTAGGAAAGTAGCTATGCTAAAGCTGCCAAAATAAGGGTGTCGCTTTTGGTCGCTGTTTATGGCGCGATGGAGGAACTTACTAAAAGAGACAATCATGCGGACGAGAAAGTATAAAGAAACGGGTAAAAAGAGAACTAAAGTAATGACGCTGTTGGGGCTGTTCAGATTAAAAAAGGCGATACCGGTCAAAGCAAAAGCGACCAAGCCGCCGTAAAGAAACAAACTATTATCGATAAGTTGGCGCTTAGAGGGTTTCATAAACGAATTGGGCTTGTACCCAGGCACTCACCCCGTTATCAAGTTTGATTTGGTACCAGTCTTGGCTTCTTTGAGTAATCGGGTAGGTTTTGCCGGTATCGATCTTGCCGACGATCTTGCTACTGGCTTTGGTCGTTTCGTAAACATCCACCGCGGTCCAGGAAGGCTTGAGGGAAACTTTGGTGCCGTCGGTGGTAGCGCCCAAAGTTTTGGACAGATTTTCGGGAGACAGGAGGTCCGAACTATCAAAAGAGGAATCTTTGGCCGTGATAGCCTTGAGTTTGCCGGCCGTAGGGTCCGCAGCGGTTTGATTTTGAGTCTGGATCTGAATTTTGTCCAACTTTTGATTGATCTCCGTTAATTGTTTTTGGAGCATCTGAGTTTGCAATCCGATGGTTGAGTATGAGAAGGCTTGCATGATAAATGTCAGAATAAAACCGGCAATCACCACGGGGAAGAGATAAATTTTCATTTTTTTGCAAAACCTCCAAATTGATAAGAGATCAGAAAGATAAGTGAAATGAGAGTCAGACGGCCAAATTGAGACAGCGGTGAAAAGTCTTTGTTGATCAAGAGATCGGCGATGATGAGTAGCAAAGCCAGAGTGATAAGGACGCGGGTAACTTTGGTGGCCAGTGTGGGGGGAGTAACCTCGATGATGGCTTCCGCATCGTGTAGAGTCGAGGGCGAAATGGTGCCAAGTTTCTCGGCTTCGCGAAGTGCGTCTTCGGGCAGCTGTCCACCAAGGAAGTTTTCGAGAGCTTTGGTGGTGATGATAAAAGTTCCTCGGAGATGCCCCCTGGCCGCCTTAATGCGCCCTTCATTGAGGTACTTGTAGGTCGTATTAGTCGACAGCCCCAAAATGCGTGCCGCCTGCTTGACATTATAAATATGGTTGGGCATGTATCAATAATCTTAACAAAGATTTACTAAAAAGAATGGGCCGGTTAAACTTTAATAGGCGTCTTTTTGGGGTTTATTATCACCGCCCTCTTTGTAAGCGTTCCGGAATTCCTTGATAGTGCTGACGATGCCACGGGTAAGCTCGGGGAGTTTGTTACCGCCAAAGAGAACCAAAAGAATGATGGCGATGACGATAAGCTCCGGAGTGCCGATATTTCCAAACATTTTAATTACCTCCTTTCATAAGTAAAGGATACAGGTAAAAAATCGTAATTGAAAGGGGTGCTAGTCGCCGATCACGAGACGGACCAGATTGGTGGAATCGGTTAGGGGGCCCGCCAGAACCGCTTGGGGAAACTCTGTCTTGAGATCTGCCATCAGCGCTTCTTTTTGAGAATCTAGTGTAGCGGAAATATAAACGGCGATGCCGGTGAGGGTGGCATCCGAGTTTCCCAGCTTGGCTACTTTGTAACCTTTGGCTTCCAATTTTTTGCCGAATTGTCCGGCCAGACCACTGGTCTTGGTAGCGTTTAGGACCTCGAACGAGATGGCGGAGTTAGCGAGAGCCGGAGGAGCTGTTGGAGTCACCGTTACGGTAGGCGTGATGGAAGGGGTGGCGACGGCGGTTTGGGTAGTTGGGGAACTAAAGTAATAGGCCGAAAAAACGATGGAACCGACCAGTATGGCCAAACTGGTGAGGGAACCGATGACAAACCAAAGCTGGCCCTTTTTCTCTTGTTCGGGTAAAGGTTCCTCGGTGACCGTCATACTTTCGACCTTCAGGGTGGCGTCGGGAGCAATCTCGGGCACCGGCTCCGAAACCGGAGTGGCGGAAGGAAGGGCTTCTTCGCTGGAAAATCCGGCCGGAAGGGTGGAGGTTGGGGCAGTTTTGACAACCGTTTTTTTCATAAGCTAGGATTTAGGAACTTCGTTACGAGTGTAGCCGGCCAAGATTTCCTTGACCATGTTGACTACTTGTTTGGGTTCGTTTTCGGACTTGATGATGTATTTGACGGCACCTTTGGTGAGAGCCGCCTCGGCATCTTGGGTGCCGGCCAGATTAGTGAGCATAATGACAGGAATGGCCTTGGTTTCCGGGTCTTGTTTGATTTTGGTGAGGACTTCCAAACCATTGATCTTGGGCATCATGATATCGAGAAGAATCAGGGTGGGTTTGGTACTACGAATTTTATCCAAACCTTCTTCGCCATCGGCGGCAAAGTCGACATCAAAACCTTCAAACTTGAAGATCTTTTGATACATCCGACTCATGAGCGGATCATCTTCAACAATTAGAATTTTAGTCATATATTAGCAGTGTACCCTTAACTAGCCGCGCTGTCTAGTTTTGCTTCAGCAGGAGCTACTGGTAAAGACAGACAGAAGGTGGTGCCCTGATCTTCGACCGATTGGACCAGCTCTAACTTGCCTCCCATACCTTCGGCCATTATTTTGGAAATATAGAGCCCCAGACCCGTGCCCCCGGCGGTATCTCGGGTAAAGAGGCTGGTGCCGGCTTGTTGAAATTTATGAAAAAGGAGGGCTTGTTGTTTGACCGAGATACCTCGTCCGGTATCGGAGATAAATACTTTGACCCATTTATGGTCGACGCCGGTGCTAACCACGATACCACCCTTGGCGGTAAATTTAAGAGCATTGCCAAGGAGGTTGACCAGAATTTCGGTGACTTTATCGCTGTCCGCCAAGACGGCCGGAAGGGGTGTGGCCGAAGGTTGAAAATCGATGGTCAAATTCTTGACCGTTCCCGGAACTTCGTATTCCTTGATAATGTTCGGGATAATCTTTTCCACATCAAAGACCTTAGATTCATAAGACATCTTACCTTGCTCCAGTCGGCTGACATTCAAAAAGTCGTTGACAATATGAATCAGACGGATGCTGGATTCGTGAATGTCGGAGATCATATCTTTCAACTCAGGGTTTTTCAGATCATCGGCAAAGTATTCCTGAATCATGGCCGTGTTGCCCCGAATGGCGGTGAGAGGTGTTCGTAGTTCGTGACTGGCAATGGAGAAAAATTCGTCTTTGGATCTTTCGATAATTTTTGCCTCTGTGACATCTTGAATCAGGATAACGACACCTAGACAGTGTTCTCCCTGGTCATGGGTCAGAATGGGGGAGAAGAGTAATTGTAGAGTCCGGCCTTCACTCTCGATGTCGGAGATCGTTAGTCGCTGCTGGTTTTCGCCACACTTTTTAATGTACGAGCTGAGATTTAATTTATTTCCGAGAAGTGCTTTGAGCTTGGCCAGATTAGTGACGGCGTCGTTACTACCTAAAAGTTTCTGAGCAAGAGGGTTAGTAATGACCAGCTGTTCATGAAGATCGGTCATGATAAAACCGAGAGGTAAGTTCTCGATGGAAGAGTCGAGCTGGGCTTTGGTGTTGGCCAGTTCTCGAGTTCGATCGATGACTTTCAATTCAACACTTTCCTTCTCTTTTTGCAGTGCGCTTTCCAGCTCTTTACTGTCCTCCAATAGATTGAGCATGGCCACATTAGTTTTTTCCGAGGCGATATTTTGGACGGCAATTTTATTAAGACTCTCGTTCAGCTCGGTGGTTCTAGCCGTGACTTTTTCTTCGAGGTGGTGACGAAGATCGGCCAGTTTGGCGGCGCTATCATTAAAAGCGGCAGCGAGGTTCCCCACCTCGTCGTGACTTAAAACGATGATGGGGGTGATGTCTTTCCCCTCTGACATTTCGCTGACGGCCAGGCTTAATTTATTGAGTGGTAAGAGTACCGTGCGGCGAACAAAGGAGTATAAAAGAAAAGAAGTGACCAAGACAAGCAAGGTGATAACAGTGATGAGGAGTTGCAGTCTTTGTTGTAATTTGTTTTGAGCTAAGAGAGTTGAAAGGGTGAGGTCGTAAGTACCAATTTTTTGACCCCCTGTAATAATGGGGGTAACGATTCTGAAACCGGTAATCCTGTTTCCGGTGGCGATAGATCGTTTTACCACCGCTTCAGAAGTAAAGCTTTGATTATTGTCAGCTTCTGGGGTTAATCCAATGAGATCGGATCGGTTTGAAGCGACGGTAACGAGCTGACCTTGCTCATTTAATAGATTGATATTTATAAGAGTAATATCGGGGTTGACGAAGGTGGCTTTGTTGATAATGTTTTGAATTTTCACCGGATCTTTAAAAGTATCAAGACTGACACCGGCGTCGATAGAAGTCGCGATGGAGAGCGCCTTTTCTTGATAAAATTCGGTGGAGGTTTGGTTGAAAACAGAGACGGTGGAGAAAAAATAGGCCACGATCACAACGACACCGGTTAGGCCGGAAAGAAGGCCAACTTTGGTCGAGATACTAAGGCCGGATTTTATTTGAGCCATCTGTTCTCGATTTTTTTAAGTTCGCCACTATCTTTTAAGCGTTCGATGAGACTGTTGACGGTGGTTAGTAGTCCTGCATTGGCCTTGGAGACCACTACTC
>JAHFKQ010000004.1:22147-30141 GCA_023245265.1 Candidatus Collierbacteria bacterium | reverse complement strand
GAGATGACGACGGGGACAGCCAAGTAACCTCCTGAAGAATAAATAAGCGCCGGCCGATGAAGAATTAGATAAATAAAGGCTTGAAAAAAACCGAAGATAATTTTTAACCATTCCAAAGGATCCGTCTTTCGATAAAACTTCCCGGCTTTAAGCTCAAGAAATTTGAGTCCGGAACGGGTAACTTCCTGAAATTCGGCCGAGAGACTTTTTTCATTCTTGGCGGTAAATTTATGACCGATCCAAATTATCCGATAGCCTTCTTTCTGAAGAATCTTAGCAATGACCAGAGCACTGTTGTGATGGCCGCCGGTAAAAAGTATCAGGGGTTTCATACGCGTTTGGCTATATTGATGAGTAGTCCGAGAGCCAAAAAGTTGGTTACCAGAGAAGAACCTCCGTAAGAAATAAAAGGTAGTGGCACACCCGTAAGTGGAATGAGAGCTACCATAGAACTAAGATTGACCAATATTTGTATCAAAAATAATAAAGAGATGCCGCTAGCCAGTAGTTTATCAAATTTATCATCGGCGGCCAAAGCGACCTTCAGCGAAGCAGAAAGCAGACCGGCCAACAACAATACCAGTATAGTACTTCCAAAGAAGCCAAACTCTTCGGCAATGATAACAAAGATGGAGTCGGTGGTGGCTTCGGGCAGGTAGGCATACTTCTGACGCGACATTCCTAAGCCCACTCCATACAGACCACCCGAACCCAAACCATACAAGACTTGATTGATGTGATAAGAAGTACCCAAAGGATCTTGAGTTGGGTCCATAAAAGTTTGCACCCGATTTAAACGATACGGTGAGGCCAAAATTAAGACCGCTGTGGCCGCGAAGAGGACAGCACAGAAAGCGAAAATTTCTTTCAGTTTGGCCCCCGATAAATAGTAAATCATAAAAGCCATCCCAATGGTAATAATGGCTGTACCCAAATCGGGTTGAAGCATGATTAACAAAATGTTGAGACCAACAAGAGCCAAAAATTGTTTTAAGTTTTTATCTGTTTCCAGCCAACGAGCCAAATAAATGGCCAGGGTAATTTTCAAAAGTTCAGACGGCTGAAAAACAACCGGCCCAAAAATCAGCCAGCGTCTGGCCCCGAGCAATTTGGAACCAATCCCCGGTATCAGAACCAGAAACATTAACATTAAGGTGAAACCGTAAATGACCGTGACATTTTTTTTGATCCAAGTAACCGGGATATTCGCCGTAATGAGAGCGGCCAGAATGCCGACCCCAAGCCATAGAGATTGTTGCTTGATGTAATGAAATTTATCCCCAAAAGTACGGAAAGCATCGATAACCGAAGCATCATAGATAGCTATGAGACCGAAACAGGCGACCAAAATACCGGAAAGCAGAATACTTAGAGGCAAAGAAGGCGACGGCCTAAGCTTCATATTAAATGATCGCTAACCAGATACCGAAGATAACGAGCATAATTCCGACCAACCAAGCTCGTTGAACGATTTTTGGTTCGGACCAGCCAATTTTCAAGAGATAGTAGTGCAGTGGTGCGATGGGGAAAAGACGGCGGTGAAAGAATTTGACCCACAAAATTTGAAGAAGACTACTAAAGCCGTCAATCAAGAAAGGTAAACCAATAATCATGAGAGCAATGACTTTGCCGGTCAGAATCCCGACTGTCGCAAAAGTTGCGCCAAAGGCCAGGGCCCCGACATCTCCCAGGAATAGTCTGGCGGGAAAGACATTAAAGTAAAGAAAGGCAATCAGTCCTCCCAGCCAAAGAGCGATAAAGATGGATAAGGGTGTATCCAGAATCGAAGTAGAGAGCATCAGAAAACCAAACAAAGAGATCATCAATAAGCCGGAAGCCAAACCATCCATACCATCGGTGATATTGATCGCATTAGCAAAAGTGACGACCAGGAAGGCCGCCACCGGAATAAACCAAAAACCAAAATGAATTACACCGATAAAAGGGATGTGAATAATATCGATGCCTAGATTAATAAACATCATGGCGCCGATAATGAGGCCCAGTAAGCCTTGAAGCAAAAATTTGTAGCGGGTTTTTAAACCCGTATAACCTTCTTCCCGATCCAGCTCAAAAAATTTGATGATGTCGTCATAAAGACCAAGTAGACCAAAGGCAATAAAGGTGAAAAAGATAATATTGATCTCGTCATTGATCGGATAAACATGAGTAATCTCGAAACCGAGATACTTCATGATGGGCAGACTAAAAGAAAAAATTAAACTGGTGATAATCAGGATAAGTAAACCCCCACCCTCCGGAGTCCTGGCCTTGGAACGGATATGGACCGAGGCTTCATCGGTTTTTTCTTTGGCGACGGCCGAGCGATTCTTAAAGAACTTCAGCTGATAAAGAAAATTAATAAAAGGCACAATGGCAAATCCGTGGACGATGAAAGAAATGATTAAAACGCCCAGTAGAATATCCATTTAGGAAAAATAGCTAATTATTTTCGGTAAAAAGATGATGAGACCGACGACCGCGGCCAAAAAAGACGAACCCAGAACCATCGCGGCGGAGACATCCTTGGCAATCCGGGCATCTTCCCGATGTTCCAGAGTGATGAGATTGACCATAGACTCGATGGCGGTGTTAACCATCTCGGCCACAATGACGGTATTGATGGTAAAAACCAAGATCAGCCATTCGACCGGATTAAGACCCAAAAATATGCCTAAAAAAACAACGACCGCGGTCGCAATGAGGTGAAAGCGAAAGTTGGGGTGTTCTTTGACGAGGTGTAAAAAACCGTCGGTGGCATGCCTGAAGGAAACCTGATGGCGGCGCAATCGATTAAGCATTGATTTATTTTAATCTTTTTCTCTTCTTATAGCAAAAGCTGTTTGGCTAAGGAAAACCAAAGCGGAGCGGCAGTTTCCGAACCCCAAGGAGAGGTTTGAGGTTCTCTCAGGGTCACCAACATGGTGTATTGCGGGTCATTGGCGGGGAAAAAACCAATAAAACTGGCAATGGTCTTTTTTTCATCATAGCGGCCCTCGATGGGAATTTGAGCCGTGCCGGTTTTGCCAGCGACCGAAAGTCCTTGAGGACGCGCCCACTTGGCCTCCCCGGATTCTACGGCTTGAATCATAATTTGGGTCATTTGAAGAGCGGCCTCGGGGTTAAGAACGGCTCTTGTTTCGCCGGCACTGCCTTCGACCAAAGTGGGTGAAATATATGTGCCTCGGTTGGCAATGGTATTGACAGCGGAGACCAGCTGAAGTGGAGTAACCGCAATCCCCTGACCAAAAGAGTTGGTGGCCAAGTCGATATCACCGTACTCTTTGGCGGACCGGGTGGTCCCGGAGACTTCTTCCTGAAGTTGAATCTTGGTTTTGCGGCCAAAGCCGTATTTTTGCATGTAGTCGGCGAACTTATCCGGGCCGAGTTTGCGGGCCACAAAAACCATGCCGGTGTTGTCCGAGTGGATGATGACATCGGTCATGGAAGTTTGAGAATGATATTTCTCATCCCAAGTTTTGATGGTGTATTTACCAATATTAATGGGACCGGCACAAATATCACATTGAGTCTCCGGAGTCACCAGTTTTTCGTTGAGTCCGGCCGCCATAACGAGAGGCTTAAAAACAGAACCCGGTTCAAAAAGGTCAGCCACGGCCGGATTTTTGTAGGACTTGGCATCAAACTCGGAGAATTTACCGGGATCATAATTGGGAATGGCCGCCATGGCTTTGATACGGCCGGTTTTGGACTCCATGATGATAATGTTGCCGGAAAGGGCCTGATACTTTGCTACTCCCTCTTTTAACATTCTTTCCGAGAGGTATTGCATGCGTTTATCTAAAGTGGTCTGGATGGATTTACCTTCAATCGAATGGAGAAACTGATAGTTTCCAATTAAAATGGGATTCCCTTGAGCATCTTTCTCGGTCCGGACCCGACCTTCTCGGCCTTTCAAGAGACGGTCGTAAAATCCTTCCAAACCAAAATAGCCTTGTTCTCCGCCGGCAGCGTCTTGGCCGACAAAACCCAATACTTGGCCGGCGACACTGGCATCGGGATAGTAGCGGACGAACTCATCTTCAAAACCCAGACCGGTTATTTTTTCGGCTTCGATTTTTTCTTTTTCTTCTTGAGTTAAGTAGTGTTTGAGGGAAACCCAGTTGGAGTCCAAGGCGAGTCTTTCTTGGAGGTGAGCTCGCATATCGGCCTCGGTACTGGCCTCTTTGTCGGTATCAAGTAGCTTGAGTAACTTTTCGGTCACATCATTTTTAGAAATTTCCAACTGCGGCTTGTAGACAAAAAGATGATACAGATTTTTGGTTCCGGCCAAAACAGAACCATCCGAGTCCAAGATATCGCCTCGTTTGGCTTTGAGAATGGTGACAGTCTGGTGTTGGCGAACTGCTTTGGCTTGCAGTTCCGGACCCCGAAGGACCATCCAATAAAATAGACGACCTAATAAGATGAGAAAAATTAAGGGTATCAAGAGAGCGATAACCCTGATTCGAGCACTGGTAAGACTAAGAGGCTTAAGCATTGATTAACGGGAAGCAAAAGTGGGAGGAGTGGGGGCAAAGACAATACTCTTTGATCTAACAAAACCGCTTTGTACGGCCATGGCCTCTAAACTTCCAAGCCTCGCTGCCTCCTCAATCTTAACAGAGAGCTGGTGATTTTCTTTCTCTAGCTTCAGGGTTCTGGTCTCTGATTCACTGACGGCGAAACCTTGGGTGGCTAAAATATTGGTGCTGACGAGATTGATAATGGCCAGTCCGACCAAAAGAAAAACCGTCACCGTGAAAACGGTTTGGTAATTAAATAATTTTTTTAGCGAGTCTAAGTTTGGCACTACGAGTTCGTTGACTGATTAGTAATTCTCTGTCCGAGGGTTCAATTGGTTTGTTATTAATAGCGCTTAAACGACCTTCCGTTTCCATGAGGGTGAAGAACTCCTTCACCAATTTGTCTTCGCCGGAGTGAAAACTGATGACTCCGATTAAACCTCCCTTTTTTAACAAGTCGGGAACTTGACTCATGAGCTCGCGGATATTTTCTCTTTCCAGATTGACAACCATCCTTAAAGCCATAAACACTTGGGTGGCCGGGTGAATCTTGCCGGAGGCATGCCGTTTAACTCGAGAGACCAGATCGGCCAGTTGTTTGGTAGTTTTGATCGGGTTTTTTTGTCTTTGTTGGACAATGATGCGAGCCAAGGGCTTGGCAAAGGGTTCATCGGCCAAAGTGAAAAGATCAAATAACTCACCTTCATTGAGAACGGCCAAGAGATCGGCGGCGGTGACACCCAAAGCTTTATCAAGTCTCATATCCAAAGGTTCATCGACCGAGAAACTAAATCCTCGACCGGGAGCGAGCACTTGATACTGGGAAGGGCCAAGGTCCGCCATGATGCCGTCAAACTTAGGTAAACCTAATTTTTGAACCACTGAAGTTACTTGGGTAAAGTTACTCCGGATAATCAGCCAGGAAAAGTTGGCCGGAATCTGACCGGTAAAGGTTTCCGGATCGATAACTAGAGGAGTAAACCGCGGCGAAAGAAAACCGATAGCTCGCTCGATAGCGGCCGAGTCCACATCAAATGAAACCACTTGGCAACCGGCCAAGAGAGCTTCCTCGGTGTGTCCCCCATCACCTAAAGTGAGATCCAGAAAAACAAAACCGGGTTTAAAGCCATAAAGGGCCGTTAATTCGTTTTTAAAAGCCGAGAAATGTCTGTCGGGGGGTGTCATTAGATATTGAGTGAAGCGAAGTCCTCTCCGCCTTCGTTAATTTTTTGCGCTATTAAATCAAGGTGCGTGTGGTATGTCTCCCGATCCCAGATTTCAATTCTGGTCAGGGACCCGGCGACGACCACTTGTTTTTTTAGATTGGCTTGTTGACGAAGATACTCCGGAATGAGGGTTCTTCCTTGAGCGTCGAGATCGAGATCGGAGGCTGATTGGACTAAGAGTCGAGTCAAATTCCGCGCGTTGGGATTGGTTAGAGACAGGGAGGCCAGCTTCTCGGAGAACTTCTGCCAGTATGAGGCCGGGAAAAGAAACAGACAGCCATCCAGCCCCCAAGTGATGACTCCACCGGACGACAGTTCTTCCCGAAAGGTTTGGGGTATAGCGAGACGCCCTTTGGCTTCGATCGAATGGTAGTAGCGTCCAGTAAACATAGTTCATAGGCAGGCGATGTGGTCTTTATAGGGTACTTCACCACTTGTCACCACTTTTCAGTATGATACACAATATATCACATGTCAACAGGGAAGTTTTGAGCCAAAAACTTGACAAGTTGAGCCTGGTGTGGTATTATAGGGTATTGGTACTTTAAATCACCCACGAGGAGACATCATGGACTCTGTAAAGATTATGGCCCACCGTATGGCCGTAAAAGAACAATGCGCCAAGCTCAAGAAGGATGACATTGAGCTCATCCCTGAACTGGTTGATATTTTTGTTCTTTATGTCGTACCGGTTCTTAACGCCACCACGCCCGGGGGCAGTCTTTGGCAAATGGTAAAAGATAGCCAGAGGGAATACTGGGCTGAGGTGCAGAACCTTGGTGCGACAAATACCGTTTCGGCAGTATTGTCTGCCATGGGTATGCGCAACTTCAAGTGATCGTCAAAAATCCCCCGTTCAACCGGGGGATTTTTTATATCTTTTTTAGGGGCTATTTATAGAGAACAATGGGGCCGAGGAGATAAAGAGTGACCGATTCTTTGGTCCCCTTTTCGTCGTCGCGGGTGATCTCGGCGTTCATGGACCAGGGCTTTTGACTGAGAGCTACTGTAACGGCATTTTCTTTCGAGACAATTTTGAGAGGCTGATAGGCGGTGCCATCGTAGATAGCGGCGCTCGTGACCCCGGCTTGATTGATGGTCATAGTGCCGGTAATGAGTTTGTCGCTCGTCGCAGAAATGACCACCGGGTATAAAAGTGTTTCCTGAGTTAATGGCTTCGGTAAGCCGAATGAGTTCATCATAATCATGTTCTCTTTTGCGGATAGCTTAGACGGTTCGAAAGAAACTTTACCATCGGGCAAATTTTTCTGACCGGAGAGAAAGACAAAGTCACCCTTCAGTAAGTGAGTCACATCTTGACCGGGGAAGGTCAGCTTGAACTTCTCCGTGCCGGACTTAAGATCCGTATCAAAGGTACATTTACCGCCGGTAGAGCAACTACCTAGGATAATAGCTTTGATAAAGGGACTGGCAATAGGAGAATCGATGGAAGCGCGCGCGCCTTTTAGGAGATCTCCGGATTGATACTCGAGATCCAGGGAAGCGGTTTGAGCTTTGTTCGCACCGATAGTGACAAAAGTGAAGAGCCGGTTGGTAGAGTGAGGAACCAAGACGGTGAAGGGTCGCTCCGCCAAGGGTAGCTCATTAATTAGAATGCGGGTGGTTAGAGCCGAGGGTTTTTTAAGACCGGTAGTCACGGAACCGGGTTTGCCTTTGGTGATAAAAAAGATGACGCCAATGATAATGACAAGAAGGACGGCACCTAGACCAATCAATTGATTTCTTTTCATATAATCCATTCTAGCGTATTTCTTTACTGATGATTTTCCGATTCATAAGGGCTTCGAAGTAGCTAGAAAGATTATCCGTATCCGGAGCCTTGGGTGGTGGGTAGCCCAAGTGCCGCATCAGAAATAAACCGAAACGGCGGCTCAGACGGTTCGACTCCTTAGAGTCTTCGGTTTTTTCCAAGGCTTCCAGGAAAGACTTAAAAGAAAGATAGATCTCGACATCATCTTCATCAAGAGGCAAAGTATTAGACAGGATCTCGGTGAAAGTTAAACAAAGACCAATCTTTGCGTAATCTTTTTTAATAGCCGGAAAGAAGGAGCTTGATTCAACCTGCCCCAGATAACGGGGGCTCTCACCCCGACTGACATTAAAGCGAACTAAATTTAGTAAATCCAAGTGAGAAGCTTTTTTAGAAGTGGGTCGGCGAGCCCCTCTCGCGACAAAGTTACCGAGACCGTGGTGGGCGGAAATGATGGTGACAAATTTATCG
>JAHFKQ010000004.1:0-22137 GCA_023245265.1 Candidatus Collierbacteria bacterium | reverse complement strand
TCACCCGAGTCAACCGATCTAATCACAATGCCGCTGTCTGAGTAAGACTGAGTCACTTTAGTTCAGAATCAACTCTTTGTCTTCGTTAACTTCAACTACTTGCTGGGCTCCATTGAGAGTAATGGTGTGCTTAATGGCCGGTAAACCCGGTTGTTTTTGGATCATCAGCTTGTAGGTACTGAGATCCATGGGAGGCAACTCGTACTTGAAAACAATTTTGCTTTGAGACTCCGGCCTCATGGTGAAAAAGGCTTCAAAAACTGTCTTATCTAGGTCCTCGGACACTTGTTCTTTGACTTCAGAGCCCACGACCGAGATGAGTTTGGATCCTTTGGGAACTAGTAGGCGGACATAGTCACGGTAAACACCGTTTAGACAAAGTTGACCGGCTTCCAAATTACAGTTACTGCCCTTCCGGGGATTGTTGTAGCTCAAAGAAACCGTTTTGGTAACGGTAGTACCAACCATTTCAATATCTTGTTCGACTTCGCGAATGATGTACATATCGGACTTGGCTCCTCCGAGATTAGCATCGTTGACATGGAGATAGTCAAATGCGTAGGGTTGAATACGCCCGGCCGCGTTAAAGTCTTCGGCGACTTTCTGAGTTTTGTCTTCCATGAAGTAGAAAAGCAAATGCTTTTGTTTGATGGAGTCCAAAACCACATTGATTAATTTGGGCCAAGTGTGTTTTGGAGAACCCATGGCATTTGCCATCATCGAGTGCATGAGGGGCCCTAGAACAGCCTTACGGGCCACCCGGGTACCGGAGATTGGCCGGTCGGCGATTTGTTCGAGAGCGTAGACCACTTGAGGACAATCACAAGCAGGATCGTCTTTGGCGCTGAAGTTCCCCCAACCCCCAACCCCAATGGGTCCAATGACCTTTAAGAGTTCCACCGGGAAACGGGTATCGATGGCAATGATGCCGTCCGGTTTGGGAAATCCGGGGATATCCCGGTAATATTTATAGAACAAGTCCATTGAAACTTTGTAATCCGGAGACATATTGGAGTTACGAAGATTTAAGTAAGTTTCATTAAGATATTTTTTGATCGCTTCCGGGGCCGGAACTTTTTTGTTAAAGCGGGCGTCGAGATCATAAATATCAAAAGAAGACAACGGTTCGATCTTGCCTTTGGTGACTCGCAGGAAGGCATAAGCCGTCATGAAACCACCGGTGGGACGGAGCTCAGCGTCATTTTGGAAGAGCACCATGTATGTCTTGGCGTTAGGGTTGCCGAGCAAATCGGGCAAAAGCTTTATTAAGGGTTTGGCTTGGGATAAAAGTTGAGCCGATTCAGAAACAGCCGACTTGATTTCGACGATTTTACTGCGGATATTTTTGCCGCCCAAAGTTTGAGGATAGCGTTTTTCGTCGATTTGACCAAGCTCTTTCTGGGCTTCATCCATGTCGACTTCGACTTTTTCAAGATCGGGGCTAATCTTGTCCAAGGTTTGGGCGATAAAAACAATCCGGTCTTCGATCGACTGAGGTTTGACTTGACCGGAAGGAGTGGCAGTACCGGTCTTGAAGCCCAAAAGATCGGCATAAGGCTCGACCGAAACGATTAAAGTCTCAACCGATTTGGCAAGAGACTTGCCGGCATTTAAGGCATGCTGGCCATCTTTGGGATAGTTACCGATGAGAGGTAAGGCCGTGGTCCATTTAATTTTCTGAAACTGGGCGTCAAAAGAGTCCAGCTGATCCCGGAGAGTCTTGGCCTCTAGCTTGGCTCCAACCAAGTCTTGGGCTTGAAAAGCGGCGGCCAATTTGGCTCCGGTGGCTTGAAGTGCCTGAGTGTGAGGGACAAAAGACTTGGCGGCAAAGTAACCATAGGCGGCCACACTGCCCAAAAGGGCCAAAATAACGAACAGGGTGAGAAAAATATGAGGAAGCTTTTTTTTCATAGGAATTAAGTATTTACCACTTACTAATCATAGCAAACGGGGTTTTTAAAATAATATAAATATCGTAAAGTAGGGACCTTCTTTTGGCATAATCAGCGTCGATAGCCACTCTTTGATTCCAAGGAATTTCGTTTCGACCGGACACTTGCCACGGACCGGTCATGCCTGGTTTAGCCGAAAGACTTTCTTTAATGAGAGTGGTAATGTTGTTGCCATATCTTTTGGTGGCGTCTTCGATCTCCGGTTCGACATAAGCTCTAGGACCGACCAGACTCATCTCCCCTTTCAAAACATTTAAGACCTGTGGCATTTCGTCAATACTGGTTTGGCGTAGAATCTTACCTAATCTGGTGATACGCGGATCTTCGTCCAGTTCTAGTTTCCAGCCGCCTTTTTTGTATTTTTCATAAAGTTCCGGATTATGCTTCCAAAACTCAACGGCGTGAACCGGCTTACCATCAACCTCAAACATTTTCATAGATCTAAACTTATACATACCGAACACTTTACCGTTACGGCCGACCCTTTCCGGCTTGTAGAGGACCGGACCGGGAGAGTCCAGCTTGAGAAGAATGGGGATGATAATCCAGATCGGTAAGAACAGGACACCAAGGATAAGGGCCGCAATAATGTCCATCAGACGCTTAAGAAAGTCGTATAGCATAGAGGTGAATTCATTTTAACCCATCTTTGTTGTAATGGGGAATCTATCGGAAATTGAGTTGTTATAATGCTTGAATATGATACCAGTCATCATTTGTGGAGGCGTGGGAACTAAAATGTGGCCCCTCAGTACCCCCAGCCTGCCGAAACATTTTTTGCCCTTTGTTGACGGCAAGTCTCTCTTTCAAGCCAACTGGGAAACCTTACGCCGCAAATACCGGCCCGAAGAAATCTATCTTCAGACCAATGCCGCCCAAGCCAAAATTGCTCACACCCAAGTCGGGGAACTACGACAAGAAAATATCTTTATTGAGCCGGAAACCAGGAATCAAGGTCCGGCCACCGGCTTGGCGGCGGCTTTTCTAATGAAGGCCGGTCATGGTAAAGAGCCATTTATGCTGATTCAAGTTGACGATTTAAGGCTTCCGGAGACGGCATTTTTAGATTTTATCGAAGTGGCGGAAAACTTGGGAAAGACAACAAACAAATATATTACCGGGGGCTACTCTCCAGATAGAGTCGTCCAAGGGGTAGATTATTTATTGACCGGCCGGCTAATAAGTGGAGACTCCCCTATCAGAGTTTATGAAATTGCGGATTATATCGACCGGACTGAAACCGCCAAAATTCAAGAGTTTATGGATAGTGGACGATTGCTGGTTCATACCAATCACACGACGATGACACCGGAAAATCTTTTAAAAATGTATCAAAAATACCGACCGGATTGGTATGAGCCCTTGATGGCGATTGTCCGGGGCGAAGATATCGCCATCGAGTACGCTAAGATGGCCAAGGGAGCACTGGAAGAAGTCTCCAAACAGTCTCACAAAGATGGGAACTCACTGGTCATAGTTCATCCTTTCAAATGGATTGATTTTGGAACTTGGGAATTTGTAGATAGATTTTATTCGGAAAATAATTTATTCTCCAAAAACGGTGGCCAAATCCAGATCGATGGCGCCAATAATTTTTTATGGAGTGAGTCCGGGAAGATCATTGCGACGATTGGGGTCAGCGACTTGGTCGTAGTGGAGGCAAAAGAAGGGATTTTGGTAACCAAAAAAGAAGACAGTGGTAAGGTGGGGCAGATTGTGGAGAAGATTAATGCCGGAGATGTTTAATCTCCTTGAGAAACGCCTGAGAAAAATTGGTATAGCGGAAACGAGAAGCGTTTTTCTGTAACGCCGTGATTTGAAAATTTGACCGGGTAAATTTCTCGACCGCCGAAAGAAGAGAGGTTGGAGTCTGCTCCCGGAAAAAGAGACCGGTCTTGCCGGCAACAATGGTTTCCAAAGCACCTCCCCTACCATACGCAATGACGGGAGTACCGAGAGCTTGGGCCTCCAAAGGAACGAGACCAAAATCTTCCTCCTGAGGAAAAATAACGGCCTTGGCCTCCCGGTAATATTTAATCAATCGGTCATCGGAAACATCACCGACAAACGAGATATTCGAACCGGCCACTTTTTTTAAGCGGCCGAGCTCACTACCAATACCGACGACGACCAAAGGATATTTCAACTTATTAAAGGCAGAGATGGCCAAGTCGACCCTCTTGTAGGGAACTAACCTGGAAACAATAAGAAAATATTTCCGTTTATCAAATGAAAGAGGTTTTTTTGAGTAAAATTTATCTTCTATGCAAGGATAAACTATCGTTGAATTTCTTTTGTAGTATTTTTTTACTCGTTTTTGCACTTCCTTGGAAATGGCAATATAGTGGTCGGGTCTGGTCGAGGTCAGGAGATCAAGTTCGAGAAAGTATTTTTTGAGGAAATTTGGGAGCCATTTCATTTTTGGATCACGGGCATACTCTCCGAAACCACTCCAAAAATACCTGGTGGGAGTAAGACAGTAGCAAAGATGGAGTTGAGATGGTTTGGTGAGAACACTCTTGGCATCTCCGCTGGTGACGCTGATGATGACCTCGAACCCGGTCAAGTCCAGAGTCTCGAAGGCCAGAGGGGCAAGTGGAGCCAACCATTCATGGCGGGACCTCAAAAAAGGAATCCGGTTTAAAAACGAGGGAATTATTTTGATGCCTTTGGCCCAGACTGAAGTTCGGGGTTCATGAACCAAAGTGTAAATAGGAGCCTTGGGGAACAAACGGTGTAAAGAAAGCAATAGGCGTTCGGCTCCCCCAAACTTGTTCACACGGTCATAAACCAAAGCGACTTTCATGGATTCAATATCCGGTGGTAAACCGCTACGGTTTCGGCGGCCATCTTCTCCCAAGAATATTTCTTCACCTGGAGATAACCTTTGGCTATCAAATCTTCACGCAGCCCGGCGTTCCTGATTAACTCATCCAAAGAAGCCACCAGATCATCAACCTGATTAGGATTAAAAAAGAGAGCCGCCTCTCCATAAACTTCCGGTAAGCAACCGGCATTACTGGAGATGACCGGTAAACCGACGGACATGGCCTCCAGACCGGTGAGACCAAAACCTTCCATTTTGCTCGGATGGACGAGGGCTAAAGCCAGACTATACAGCTTTGAGATATCGCTATCCCCGACAAAACCCAGCATCTTTATCCAGTGTCCAAGACCTTGTTCCTTAATTTTTTGATTGGTGCGATCATAAAAAACCGATCTGGAACAAACAAGAGCCAGTTCGAGATCGACTTCCCGGAGCCGGTTGTGTCTAGCCACAGCTTCAATCAAGATATCAACATTTTTATGAGGATAGACACTGCCGGTATAAATAATAAAGGGTTGAGTGAGGGAGTACTTGGCGAGGAGTTCCTTTTTCTCCTTGGTGGATAAAGTAGTTTTTTGGAAAGTGTTGGCGACGGCTTCATAGGTAACAACTATTTTTGTCTTATCCACCTTCAAACGCTTGGCAACATCTTCTTTGACAAAGTTCGAGGGCACAATGATGGCCTTGGCGCGTTTGACAATTAAGCCGGTAAGGATGAGATAGCCTAGCCGTTTAATTAGATAGAAAAAGGGTTGTCTGGTCGTGGTGGCCATACCAGTGGAGTCGTGTTTGATGAGATCATGTATCGTCAGAAGATATTTACCGGGATAGAGCAAAGGAGCATTAAAATGGGGTATATGGAGAAGGTCCAGCTTTTCCTTATGAAAGACCCACGGCAAAAGAAGCTGTTCGCCAAAGCTATAGATGGGAATATTACAAACTACCACTTTAACCCTCTTCCGATTTTTAAAAGCTTCGGCGTGTTTGCCGGTCAAGAAGAGAGTGTATTTGTTTTTGGTATCGGCCTTTAGAACAGTCTCGATTAGTTTAGAAACATATCTGCCCAGACCGGCATGTTCCAAACCGTAGAGTCGAGCATCAATCCCAATTCTCATTTTGAAAGTTTGTATTTAAGGATGCGAAGGTAGCCAATGACACTCATACCGGCAATGATGGCGGCCGTCACCAAATAGGGGTATTTTGCGCGATAAAACTTTTTGTAAAATATTTTCCAAGCATCGGTCGAAGCCTTGGCTACCTTAAGCCGATTCTCTTTACCGGAGACGGCGGTTTTGGCGTTTTCTTTTCTTAAGCCGGAAGAAGCTCCGCGAAGATGGAGGGTACTGACCTTGGGATAATAAATAATCTTGTAACCGGCTTCGTTGATTCTAAAGCAGAGATCGATATCCTCACCGTAGAAAAAATAAGTTTCGTCCCAGCGGCCAATTTGTTGAAAAAGTTTATTTGGCATCATTAACCAACTGCCGGCGGCCACCGGAATTTGGTGGATCTTGTCCAGCTTTTTGAAACCGAGGTGATAGCTATTAAAAAAAGTAGAATTAGGAAATAGATTTGCTAAACCCGAAAACTTGGTGATGGCGGCCCAAGGAGTGGGGAAGCCACGATGGTTATCGTAATCGATACTACCATCCTTCAAGAAAAGTCTGATCGTAATCGCCCCTACTTTGGGATGGGTTTTTAAGTATTTCAAAGGCTTAACCAGTGAGTAGCGCTTGACGATCGTGTCGGAATTTAAGAAAAGCAAGTAGGCGGCCTCGGCCGCTTCCACCCCGACATTGTTTCCTTTGGCAAAGCCAAGATTTTCTTTGGCGTCAATCACCACCAAATTGGGATGCTTCTTCTGCATTTTATGAAGCATAGCCAAACTGCCATCTTTGGAACCATTATCGACTACTATGACTTGAAGGCCGCCCTTTGGCTGATCGGTACCGAAAACCGAGTTTAAACACTCTTCAGTTAGCTTTTCGGTGTTGTAATTGACGATAATGACCGCCAAGTCGTAATTATTTTTTTTCATTTTTGCCTAATTTTTTATATAGAGAATCGAGTCTCTCCGCCATAATCCGCCAGTCGAAATTTTCTTCGACATGCTTTCGGGTAGTTAGAGCCAGTCGTTTGGCCAGCGCGGGTGATTTTATCACTTTGACGATCAGCTCGGCCATTTTCTGTGGACTGTTTCCAATCAAAACATGTTTTTTATCTTCCACCATGAGACCTTCGACGCCCACTTTGGTCGAAACGATTGGGAGTTGGCTGGCCATGGCAGCCAGGTTCTTGAGACGAGTTCCACCGGGTCCTTTGATAGTGGAAGCAAAAACGGAAGCATCATGCCAGGCTTTCACTAGGGTGGCCGAGTCGTCGACGGCGACGGATTTGATGATGAGGTCTTTATCTTTAAGATTCAGAATATCCTGAGGAATGTACTGTCCAACAATCCAGAGCTTTACCCCTGGGACTTTTTCTCTAACCAGGGGGAAGACTTTTTCAATTAGGACATGAGCCGCCTCAACATTCTGAAGCCACTTGAAATTACTAATTTGCAGTACCGATTTTTCTTTGGTGTCCCAACGGGATTTCTTTTTGAACAGATCAAGATTTACCCCATTGGGAATGATTTCCACATGCATACCAGGCTCGATCTTTAACATTTCATTTTTGTCTGCTTCCGAGACGGCCACCACCTGGGTCGCTTTACGCCAATAATATCTCTCAGAGTACTTCATCTTTTCCACATCGATCTGTAAGAGTGGCCTCAGGAACCAAGGGGCTGTCTCATTAACATAGTGTTGGTAGACCAGGTACTCAATGGTTTGATCGACGAGGATAATAGGTAGATCGGTTTTGGGAATACTGGGCATCACATAAAAAGTTTCGGCATGAACCAAGTCATACTCGCCTGTCCCCAGCTCTTTGGAGACGGCTTCTTTGACTCCGGGGGCATAATTGCGGACAATTAGAAAAGGATCAAAGGAGAAGCCGGTTTTGAGAATATTTTTTATTGTCCACGGGGTGCGGCTCCTTTGAAAGGTTAAAACTTTTTTACAGTATTTCAAAAGATATTTGACATTTTCATTCTCTTTGGGATCTTTGATTAGAGAAATTAAAGTTATCTCGTGATGCTTGCACAAGTGCTTGAGAAGATTCTGAGTTCTGATCTGACCTCCGGAGGAGTCCGGATACGGCAGATACGGGGTGAGCATGAGAATCTTCATCTACTTACTGAGCTTAATGATAATAAAGCGATCGTTTTTTTCGACCAAGGTGTATTTCTTTTCCAATGTTCTGGCTTCGTCATCGTAACTCACCGAGACATAATAAGTGGCACCCTTGAGCATCTTATCTTCGATGTCGTAGCCAATCGGCCAGCCGGCGCGATGAGTTTGATAGAGAAAGGCGGTGTCTCCGTTATACGGAGCAATAACCTTAGCGTCTTTGGGGGTCAGGCGGTCGACTTCCTTGCCCGCTTCGACAATAGGCCAGTTATTCACTTGATACCAACCCTTGACTTCGTACCAAGAAAGGGAAAGCATTGAAACAAAGATGGTGATCGTCATTAAGATGGTTAAGAAACGGGAGTAAGTCGTCTGTGAGAGGCTGAGCATCAAAGCGGCGCCTTTGGCCAGGAAGAAACAAATAAAAGGAATGATGATGGCTTGATAATAATCGTGTTGGACATTTCCTCCGGCGACAATGGAAAAGTAAAGTAAGATTCCAATGGCCCAGAGCCAGTAAGAAATACCCTCATCTTTGGGTTTGGCAATGAGACCAAGCGTTAAAAAGCCCGTTCCATAAAGGCCTAAAATTAATTTTCCAAGCCGTTCACCAAAAAGCCACCGAAACCAAGCCGGACGGAAACGAATGCCGGTAGAGTTCAACAACCAGTCACTGGCAGGGACACCCTGGGGATAATTTAGAATATGTTTGCGCCACCAAATAAAGGGGTATAAGCCAAAAATACTAAAGATGATGACATCCAGAGCCGCAATCTCCCCTTTGGCCCAAGAACGGAAAATGATGGCGGCATGAGGAAGAGCAAAGAATACCGCAAAAGGTTTTACTAAGATGGCCAAAGCAAAAAGGACCGAACTGAGGAATAAGAAAAACCGTTTTTTGAAACCCTGCGACTCAGACATTTTGATGAGGTACCAATATGAAGCCAAGACGGAAACAATCATTAAGGGCTCCGGCAAAATGACCCGGGAGTAGTAAATACTAAAAGGGAGAACGGACATAAATAAGGCTGCCAACCAACCAACAAAAAAACCGGAGAGTTTTTCACCGATTAAGAAAACCAGATAGATGGAGATTAGAGATAAAAAGACGGAAGTTAATCTGCCGGCCATATCCACTCCCCAAGCCGGATGGGCCTGGTAGACCAAGTAATGAAGGTAGTTATAAAGTGGGAATTCGACCATCCGGTAACCATTGGGATTATCTTTACCGGACTGAATATTGGAGTTATCGTGATAAGTGGGGACTAAGAGATTGACACCTTTATCAATGAAGTTACGGCTGACGGAGGCAGTATCGGCTTGACGGAAGGAGTGCCAGTCCGCTATGGGATTATCTATTTTATAGAGTCGGAGAAAAAGAGCGAGAATTAATAGGCCGAGAACCAGGATTTTTTTAATCATGTGTTGGTGGTGCTAAATGCTAAACCCATGTAAGCCCAGAAGAGAATGGCAATTTTACTGGACTCAAAAACATCAATGAAAACGGCACTGGTAAGAAATGAAATAAAGATGCCGATGGCCGAAACCAGAATTATTTTGTCCAGGCCGGTGCTATTTTTAACGGTTTTAAAAAGGAATTTACCCAGAGCGGCTAGTAAGGCAAAGAAGGACAGGAAACCCAGTAGCCCGGTTTCTCCAAGAGTTCGCAAATAATCGTTATCGGTGGCTAAGGTGATAGACGAATAGCCGGTACCCAAAAAAGGATTTTTATAGAAGGCTCTCATAGCCCGGGGCCACTCGACATCAAAGCGGATACTAGTGGAACGATCTTGCTGAATGGCCCTCAAAGGTTCCTGGGTGGGAGTGGGGGTCAGAGTGACTTTGGGGGTCGAGGCGGCGTAAACGGGGGTAATAAATATTTGAGATGTTTTTACTGTAAAAACTTTAAAAATACTTTTGAACCGGTCCACATATTGGGGAGAAGTGGCAATAAAAGCAAAAATCACTCCCAAGAAAAGCAGTCCCAAAAGATATTTTCGATAATAAATAGAAACCAAACAAACAGATAACACTAATCCCACTAAAGAAATACGAGAGCCGGCCTGCATAAAAAGCCAGAGCAAAGCGATAAATAAACCTAAAAAGGGTAACCGTTTAATCCAAGTGTGAAGTGAACTGGAAATGGTCACCAAAAAGGACATCATCATCGTGAGATACATGGCCAAGTCGTAGTGCCCGGCGAAAGTACTATTGAGAGTGACACCCGGTCTGAGAGTCATAGCCACACCCTTACTCGATTCGGAGTCCATGGTGGAAATCACCGGAGCCTGAAAATATATCTGGGCCAGACCATAGAAAAAAACGCCAATGGCCGGAAGAATAGAAAGTTCCAAAAAATAGCGCCTGGTGGACTTATCCTGCGCGGCAAAATAAATGAGGAAAAAGACTGACATATACTCGAGTCGCCGTGCGAAGTGGAGCATCACCAGTAAGGGCTGGACATTCTTGGTAATTAAGATGGCCGAAAGCCCGGAGACCAAACCAACCAAGAAATAGACGGCAAAATGAAGTGAAATCTTGGGAAAAGAAAGCTTTTTGACCACCAATAGCCGGAGGAAAAAAACCAACCAGACAATCGAAATGAGAAAGTCTTCGGAGCGGATGGAAACATAGGTAAACGGCACCGTAAACAGTGGAAACTTTGGGTAGAGCGGAATAAAAATTAAAACCGCCGCCAGCAAATATTTATAAAATGAATCCAAGAGCGTCCTGATAGGCGCGTCGGGCTTTGTCATCTCCTTTGATTATCCCAAATAATAACAACCTAAGCAATGAACCGGTCCAAAAGAAAAACTTGATCAAAGGCATTTGCCAGCCGGGGCGGTGTTTGTGCCAAAAATAAAGCATGTTTTTGATTTCTTCGGTCAGAGCCAGATAAGACCCTCCCGACGCCCCTCCGAGGTGAATAATGGCCGGAGTGTTGGTATAAAAAGTAGTATGACCGGCTTGAGCCAAACGGTAACAGAGCTCCATTTCTTCGGTGTACATAAAAATATTTTTGTCAAATCCGCCAACTTGGTTAAAAAGAGATCTCTTGATCATCATAAAGGCCCCGGTAACCCAATCCATTTTTTGATTTCGATCGTACTGGCTCTTCTTGGGATGAAAAGAGGGAATCAGGTCCCCGATAAAGGGCAGATCATCAATGAACAACTGCCAAGCAAAGACATTGCCGAAAGAGGGGAAATGCCCGCCGGAGGGTTGGAAGGAACGATCGGCGTTTAAAAGCCGACAAGAATAAGCTCCCGCTTCCGGATGCCGACTTAAGATGTCGACGGCTTCTTTGAGAGCATTATCAAAAATTAAAGTATCGGAGTTGAGAAAAAGTAAATACTCACCGGATGCGTGCTCGACGCCCAGATTATTGCCGCGGCCAAAGCCGATATTGCCTTTGGCATCGACCAGCTTCACCTTTGAATTTTTGCGGGAAAAATCTTTGATCATCTCCAAGGAACCATCGCTCGAACCGGTAGAGACGACGATAATCTCATAGTCCAGATCATGAGTGAACTTGATAATAGAATCCAAGCACGCCCGTAAAATATCTCTCGTATTGTAGGAAATAGTAATGATGGAAAGAGTCGGTTTCATGAGAGGACTTTTTTAAGAGACAGGAATACCAGATAACCGGTGGGAAAGAGGAGGACCCAGATGAAAAGTCTGGCCCAGACAGGCGAGTCGACCGGTCGGAGGGTAATCTTGGCCTCATAAGGCACTCCGTGAAGTGAGATATCGGGAATTTGTTCCGGAGGGACATTGGCATTGCGGGGATCTTTTTTGGGCTCCCAGCCATTGACAAAAATGGAGTTCCGTAATGGGTAGACAATTTCTTCCAAATAATTGCTATTGAGCTGATCCCGAACTAATGTCCGCGCATCTTCAGGTGGATAGTTGAGCCGGTAAGGGTAAATTCTCCTGCCAAAAAAGGTCAGTATCGATTGGGACTCGATATCGGCGAGAACCTCGGCCCGAGTGAGGTTGGAGTAATAACCTTTTTGGTCCGGATGTTGCCAGGTATCCCCTTCCTCGTCCGACCGGCCGGAGTTCCGTAAATCAGGAAAAGCCGGAGTAGGTAAAATAAGGTAGAGAACTCCTAAAATAAAAATTGCCGTGATAAATAAAAACCGTAATTTCATTGAAAAAGTCGCGGTCGCCCTAAATGGTAAGTGAATTCTTTTAAGGGTCGATCACCAATGACTTTGGCGGGAACCCCACCCACAATGGTCCCGGGCGGCACATCCTTGGTGACGACGGCTCCCCCGGCGACGATGGCTCCTCGACCGATGTTGACACCGGGCATAATTATCACACGAGGCCCGATGAAGCAGTAATCGCCGACTGTGACTGGCTCTTCGGTAGCCTTAAATGAAGGATCCGAGAGGTCGTGCTCCGAGTTATAGATCATGACTTGGGAGGCAATATCAGTGTGAGAGCCGATGTTTATTTTGGCCCTTCCGTCAAGGAAAATATGATCACCAATTATCGTCCCCCGGCCGATGGTGATATTGGGTGGATAGAAAAAACGCGCACCCATGTGAAGAGTTGATCGTGAGCCAAGCTTAAGGCCGACCAAACGATAAATCAGATTGCGGATTAGGTGGCTCGGGAAGTAGCCGACTAGCCAGAGCAAATAAAGTTCGATATCCAAGAAAAAACTAAAAAAACGGGTGATGACCTTACCCAGAGCCGAGATTAAAGACAAAGGACGACCGTCTTTGTCTACAAAAGAGATACCCTTACCCGAAATTTGAAGATTAAAAATGGTCATAATAGTTTAAGTATAGCGAGAATTTTTTGAGCGGAGAGGTCCCAATCAAAACGACGGGAGTTTTCCTTACCGGCTTTGATAATTTTTATTCTCTCGACGAGGGATAAAGCCATCACTTTTTCTAACGCAGACTGGATACTATCAACTGACAGTGGATCCTCGATATAGATGGCGGCCTCACCGGCGACCTCCGGCAAAGCACTGACCCGCGAAACTACGACCGGAGTCCCGACGGCTTGAGCTTCGATGACCGGCATGCCAAAACCTTCGTAAAGACTCGGCAGGACAAAAGCCCGACTGGCCTTGATCAGAGCCGGAAGATCGTCATCTGCAACAAAACCGGTAAAGATAACCCTATTTTCAATTCCCAGTTTGGTGGCTTGTTCCAAAATTTGATCATAAAGCCAACCTTTTTTACCGACGATGACCAATTTGAGACGGGTTTCTTTGAGTTTGGAAAAGGCCTCGATCAATCGGGTGATATTTTTTCTGGGCTGTAGGGTCCCCCAGTAAAGAAGAAAACTGCCCGTAATCCCATACTGATGGCGGACAGCCATTTGTTTGGTCTTGGGTACCTTGCCGTGGAAAATATTTTTATCAAAAGAAGGATAGACCACCGCAATTTTATTTTCCGGTGTACCGTACAACCGCATGATCTCACTTTTACTAAACTCGGAAATGGTAAAAACTTTTTGCGATCTTTTAACGGAGATCGGAGTCCAGCGTTTCAGCTGATTGATATCGTAGCTGGTAAAAAATTCGGTACCAAAAAGTTCAAAGGACATATCCATTAAATAAATGGCGCTTTTGACCGGTGACAAAAAAGGAGAGTAATGACTGGGAGAAAACAGAACATCGACCTTGGGTTTGCCAAACCAAAGTCGCTTGGTCAGACTGGTCAAAACCCAGGCTTTTTTAGAACCAAAAATTTCGTAGGTTAGTTTTGGTCCGGCCGGAGGCATGTCGGGAAGGGGCCGGTCCTTACCAAAAGCAATCAGTTGATCCCCGGGGGCCAGATTTTTGACCAAATGAACAAAGATGTTGTAGGCAACTTGGTTGACTCCGACCCTTTGAGGTACATTGGCCTCATTTATATCAAATCCAATTATCATATTTATTTTTCCACCTTCCCGGTGGACTGGTCCGATAAAACATCCAGATAGACTTTATAAGTCTCTTCGGCGGCCTTCTTCCAGGTAAACTTTGAAGCTTGCAGGAGACTTTTCTTCCTCAGGACAGACCGGTTTTGGATAGCCTCTATTATACCAGCGGCAATGGATTCAACGCTTTCGGGATCAAAATAAACGCCGGCGTCTCCGACTACCTCGGGGAGGCTGGAAACATCGGCTACAGCCACGGCGGCCCCACAAGCCATGGCCTGTAAAGGAGCCAAACCAAAGCCTTCGTAAAAGCTCGGGAAGACAAAGGCCAGACAGCCGGAATACAGAGCGGGAAGATCGGAATAAGGGACATAACCGGGCATAATGACCCCCGGAGTAGGTTCCAGTTTGTCTCCCCAACCGGTTTTGCCACTGATAACCAGCTTCAGATTCGGGTAACTTTTATGGACAATTTTATAGGCTTCAATCAGAGCGGCTTGGTTTTTGCGGGGTTCCAGAGTAGAGAGAGAAAAAAGATATTCATCTCCGGTATGGTATTTTCTTTGGACCATTTCCTGAATCTCCAGGGGTTGCGGGGTGTTGCGATCCTCGACTCCCTCGGGGATAACCACAATTTTACTTTCGGGAACACGGAGAATAGACATCAAATCCTTCTTGGTAGACTCACTGACGGCGATAATTTTCTGTGATTCACGAATGACCCAAGCCAATTTCTTTTTGTGGGCGTGCCTGATAGAGTCGGTGGTTGTTTGGGGATACTTAAAGGGAATCAGGTCGTGCACAGTGGTGACTTTAGGATATTTGGATGGCGGTTCGGACCAGTCGGAAGTGTGGACCAAATCCACCGGACCGGTAAATTTCTCAATGGGCAAAATATGTAAAGAGTTCCAGAGAAAATCCATCAAAGTGGGAGGAAGGGGAAAAATCTTGGGGGTACCTCTCAGTCTTTTGGCTAAAGCCAGTAATTCCTGGCGTCGACGAAGGGAACCACCGAAAAGAATAAATTCATCTTCGGGGTGAAGTTTTATTAAATTGGCGACCAAGTCTTTGGTGTAAACCGAAACGCCGGTACCATAGATAGCTTGCGAGATGTCAATGGCAATTTTCATTGATGAGGCAAAAAGAACTGATAATTCCCAAATTTAAGGCCGGGAACAAAATTTATTTTAATATATTCAAAGATGGGGCCACTGGACTCCACTATATTATACCCATCTACCGTAGCGCTATAGTCGACCAGTACCGGGCTTTTTTGATCCGAGAGAGCAGTGATGATCCTCTCGGAGAACTCCTTTTGAGAAAAATACCAGGGCAAAGAGGGCAGATAGGTCTTCTGGGGAGGCACTTTGCCCGAGAGCGGATAAAGAAGATCGGACGCGCCCAAGAGATAGATTTCCGGACCGGCAAGATTTTGAATTTTCCCGGCCAGACTTTGGACTTCGGGGGTGAGAAAATAATTACCATAAGGATGACGCCAAATAGAGATAAGGTTGAGACCAAACAGCACCACGATTAAGAGATAAAGGACTTTGGGTGGAGTCGGCGAAAGAGTGGCCCAGATGAACGAGGCCACAAGAAAGAGTGGCTGTAAATGTTCAAAACCAAAACGCGGATAAATCAAGATGAGAAAAGAGGCTAGAGATAGTAACCAGAAAAATTTCCTCTTTTGCCATAACGCAAAAACTACCGGCGCAAGCCAGAGTAACAAAAATAATATTTGCCTCTTGGCCGGCAACAGCCGGGCCGCCCCGGGATAAATCTGTCCGTTAAAGACGATAGCCAAACGATAAAAGTCCGGAAGGAGGTGATATTGATTCAGATAAATAAACGGGGTGACAAGGCCGGCCAGGAAACCACAAACTAAGGGAAGAGAAAGAGGTGCTCCGAGACCAAGAAAGAAAAAGAAGAGAGCCGGGGCGATAGTGGGCCGGAGTAAAAGGATTTGGGAAAGTAATAGCCCCGAGAGAGCCCGGGGAAAAGAATGACGGGAAAAAGAAAGCCAAAGCCAAGTGGCCAAAAATAAATTGACAAAGGTTTCGATCCAGAGAATATTGCCGGCGAAGTAGAGAGAAGAAATAATATAAAAAGACAACCAAACCAGGGGCTTCTTAACTTGAAAACGGACCAGGGCCGCAAACAGTAAAGTATCGGTAAGACAAAGAGTCACCAAAAATAAGATCAAAAGAGGCCAAGGATTGAGGGTAAGAAAAGCCGGGAGAGAGAAGGGGCCAAATAAAAGAGTCGGGAAATGTTGATCCAGAATATTTTTGTAGGGTAGAAAACCGTGGGCGGTGAGATAAGGATAAAGAGTGAACTCGATGGAAAGAAAATAACCACGGAGATAAACCAAAAAAGCATGGGCAAACAGAAGAGGCCAGATTAGAAAATAAGATTGCTTCTTTTTAGCCACAACTTAATTATATCCGAGCAGGGTAATTAAACGAAGTGAATTTTGTTGTAAACTAGGCCTGTGATAAAAAAGCTTTCGATAATCATGCCGGTTTACAATGAAGAAAAATTTATTGTCCGAGCGATCCGGAGAGTCCTCAAAGTAAATTTGGGCCGAATAAAGAAAGAGATTATTGTGATAAATGACGGCTCGAACGATGGCACTTTGAGCCAGTTAAAAACTTTTGGAAAAAAAATAAAGGTATTTAACCTGAAGCGAAATCAGGGTAAGGGGGCGGCTATCCGAAGAGGCATAAAAGAAGTCACCGGTGAGGTGGTAGTCATTCAAGATACGGACTTGGAGTATGACCCCAGAGAACTCCCCATCTTACTAAAACCCATCACGGACGGAGACGCCGAGGTGGTTTATGGCTCCCGCTTTATGGGTGACCGTCCACACCGGGTACTCTTCTTCTGGCACATGGTGGCGAATAACTTTTTGACCACTGTTTCCAATATGTGTACCAACATCAATTTGACCGATATGGAAACGGGTTACAAAATGTTTACCGCAAAAGTGGCCAAGAGATTGGACCTCCAAGAAAACCGTTTTGGCCTGGAACCCGAGTTTACGGCCAAAGTGGCTCGGATGGGCGCCAGAGTTTACGAAGTCGGCATTAGCTATCATGGTCGAAACTACGACCAGGGAAAAAAAATTGGCTGGCGAGATGGCCTCTGGGCACTGTGGTGCATCCTGAAATATAATCTGTTTAGCTAGTCTTTCGGGCGATGAAGACGAGACTTTGACCGAAAGGTGGATGAAGATATTTTTCCAAGTAAAGACTAGGGGTGATCAAAGAATCAAAGATTTTGGCAAAGAAAGAGTCTGATCGGGATGACCCTGACCGGATTTTGAAAATTTTTCCTAATAAGACTCCCCTACCCCACCAAAGAAAGTAACCCGGTAGATTGGCATAAAATATTTTTTCGACCTTAAATCCGGCCCTCTCGGCTTTTTGCCGGAGATCTGTCTTGGTATACCGACGGTAGTGACCCATCTCTTCATCTAGACGGCCATAGATTTCGGGGCGGGCAGGAACAAACATCAATAATCGACCCCCCGGTTCAAGTAAACGGAAGCAGTTGACAAAGGCCCGATGATCGTCTTTGAGATGTTCAAAAACATTTGAGGAAAAAATGGTATCCAATTTTCTCCTGAGCTTTTCGGGTGCATCTTTTTCGATATCCAGACGGATCACGGGATCGGTAAAGATTTTTTTGAGCCGGGATAAATAGGCGGGGAAAATATCCGAGAGAATAATGATGGCCTTGGCCGGCAGTAGTTTTGACAACGCTCCTTGTCCACTGCCGATTTCTAAAATAGTCCGGCCGAAATAAGGTGAAAAATGGGAAATTAACCAGCGATTGTATTTTGTCAGGCCATCGGCTTGCTCCAAAATACGGTGGCTATCGGCGGTCCAGAGTTTTTCCACGGACGAGAGAGGCTAGTTTGATAGAAGTCATGACCAAGACAAAAAGATTGGTTCCCCCCATAGATATGACGGGAGCCAGAGAGCCAAATCGGGGAATCAGAAGCAAATCCAAAAGGATAATACCCGTGACCTGCAGAGCTGTGATCTTGGCATAAAAGGCCGTCTGATTAAAGGTATAGATCAAGGCCGGGGTGAGTATGAGACTGAGTGTAAACGGCATCATGGCCAAAGTAAGGAATCTAAAGACGGTAATAGCCTCCTGATATTTTTCACCATAAACCAAGGTAACCAGAGGACCCGCAAAAAGGGCACAAATTAACATCAGGGCCATAATAGCCCCGACCAGAAGTAAAAGTTTTCGGGAATAAGCGATCAATTTCTTGTTCGAATCAAAGGCGGAAAAACGGGCATTGACGACCGACCCCAGTCCGGAAATTAAGAGCGCAAAGAAAAAGGCGATACGGCTGGCGGCTGAGTAAATACCGGCCTGGAAACTGCCCACCAAGAGATTAAGAATGACCACATCGATCTTAGAAACCATGACACTAAAAATTCTGGAAAAGGCAATCCATTTGGCGAAGTGAGTAATCTTGACCACAAGACTACGGGTAATTTCAAACTCGGTGGCATAAAGCTCTTTGCCAAATGTAATGAGAAGCGCAAAAAGAGTTGAAATAAAGTTCGCGGCCAAGGCCGAGCCAATGGTGAGAGTGTTAGCCCTCAGAAGAAAAAAGACGATGATAATCTTGATTACCGGATCAATGATCTGACTGAGAGAGTAGGACCAGAAACGACGCTCGGCCGTAAAAATGCCCTGAGCAAAACCGATAAAGAGGTAATTGATCGACATCCCGCCCGCCAAGAGCAAATCGACAGCCAGAGAACCGGGAATAACCAGGTTATGAATGAGAGATATGCCGACGAAGAAAAGCAGGGTGAGAACGGCTACGGCAAATTGGAGCCAAAAGCCGGTGGTCAGATACTTGGCTTTTTCACCGGGATGTTTGGGAATGAAGTTGACGAGAGCCGGCGAAATACCCAAGTCACCGAGGGAATAAATGATGGTGGCGAGCGCAGTAATAGCTGAATAAATGCCAAACGAGTTGGGGCCTAAAGTGCGGGCCAAAACTACCGTAAAGATAAAGCCGATAAAGGCCATGACTCCCAAACCGGTAAAGATAATTAAAGAATCTTTGACCGTTTGTGATTTAAGTAACCCAAAAATTTTCTTCACTCCTTTATCTTACTTCACTCCCGCCAGTTTTCTTTGATATTCTAAAACCAGTCTTAAAGTTTCTTCTAACGGTATTTCAGGTTTCCAGTTGGCAGCTGATTTTATTTTTTGATTACTGTAATAGCGGTCAACTCCGGCCCCGGCACCGCGACTTTTGTCGATTTCGTGAATAATGGGAACTACTGAATGATTAATTAGAATATCCAATATCTCTTTCAAAGTAACACTTTTATCTGCACAGACAATAAAATCATCAGATGGCAAATTGCTCTCTTTAGCAATTGCCACATAAGCTTTAACTGCGTCGCGGACATCGATAAAATTGCGCTTGTGACCGATTACTCCAGTACGCAGAATTTGAGGTTCTACCGGGGACACCTTCCCATCTTGGACATTTTTTTCAAAGGCAGCAATTTGACTGGCGATATCTGGGACAAAATAACCTTTTTCTTGACTAATATCCCGGTTTTCACTCACTCCGGTAGCTTGACCTTCATAAATCCAGATAAGTTTGGTTTTGTATTTTCTGCTTAAGTCAAAGGCTAGCTCGCCGGCTAACTTCTTTTGCTCAGCATAAATATTAAGAGGATTCTTGGGTGTCGATTCGATAATAGTGATTGGATTATTATCTTTAGCTAATGGAGCATCTCCAAACTCTTCAACCGATCCGGCGGCGATAATGACGGGACTGTAACTGTTATCCTTCTTTTTACCTTCTTCAATGGCCTCAAATAAGTTTAAGACTCCTCCAATATTGACCTTTTCTCCTAATTCAGGTTTTTCGTTAACCAATCCCGGACGAGCGATGCCAGCAAAGTGATAAAAAGTATTTGGCAGATTGTCCCAAACGAATTTTTTGGTGGCTTCCAAGTCTGAGGTGTCAAGGCGCTTAAAACCAAGTTTTTGCGCAATTTCCGATTCGATGGTTAATGTCGTACCGATAACATTTTCGCCGGATTTTTTAAGATGCTCGTACATCGAACCACCTAGTAATCCGCCAGCGCCGGTGATCGTTATTTCATGAGCCATAATGTTATTTTACCTGATGATTTTTTAACCACTCGATGTCCGAATCAACCATGATGGCCATGAGCTCCGGCATGAAGACTTTGGGCTCCCAGCCGAGTTCTTTTTTGGCCAAGGAGTAGTCTCCCCTCATATCGGTTATTTCGGTCGGGCGCAAGAGTTTCGTGTTACTGATGACATGTTCCTCCCAGTTAAGACCCACATGGTCAAAGGCGGCCTGGCAAGCGTCTTTTATTGAGTAGTTGGTATCGGTACCAATGACAAAATCTTTGGGTTTATCTTGCTGGAGCATGAGCCACATCGCTTCAACATATTCTTTGGCATAGCCCCAGTCGCGCATGGCGTTCAAGTCTCCTAGATGTAACTTGCCGGCCGGATCGATAAGTGGTTCACCCAGTTCATTGACCGGTGGATTTTTGATTCCCAGTTTGAGACAGGCTACTCCCATGGAAATTTTACGGGTGACAAAATGAAGTGACCGACGGGGAGACTCATGATTGAAGAGGATGCCGGCACAGACAAACATACCATAGGACTGACGGTAACAATCCACCATCATGTGAGCATAGGCTTTGGCGATACCGTAAGGATTATTGGCGAAGATAGGAGTGGATTCATTGGCCCGATCCACACCGGTGACGCCGCCAAGGATTTCGCGGGAGGTGGCTTGATAAACTCGGGCTTGGGGACAAAAATGCCGGACGGCTTCAAAAACCCGGACGGGTCCCAAAGCAGTCACTTCTCCGGTATAAAACGGATGAGTCCAAGCGTCCCCGGGGACGGACTGCGAGGCGATGTTGTAGACCTCGTCCGGCTGGTAAGTGATCATCACTTTGTTTAGGGATTCAGGGTCTATTAAGTCTGCCGCTTCCAGAATGATTTTGCCTTTTAAGTGTTCGATGTTTTCGTGAACCATCGAGGTGGTCCGACGGATGGTGCCGACGACTTTATAACCCTTGGAAAGTAAGAGTTCGGCCAGGTAAGAGCCGTCCTGAGAAGAAACCCCGATGATGACTGCTGTTTTTTGTTTGGCCATATTTCCCAATTTTACACGAAGAATTTAATAACTTTTAGTTGTCACAATTTTGACCTTTAACCGGGTTTATCGGCCGACCATTAAGACTGTCCCGAGTCAGGAGATAGTAAGCCACCTCGTTGTCCGGATATTTGATGACATCAAAGAGTTTGATACCGACAGGGACTTTGTTTTTATCGGGAGTACGAAAATCGAGGGGTAAATTCTTGTAGGCAACCAAGTAGAGTATATTTGGCTTCAAACTGAGGATTTGTTTTTCCTGACAAAGAGCAGTTTCGGGATAATAAGGTCTAACTTTATCCAAGGGTAATCCTTTGATTGTTTGAAGACTAAAATCAGTGCCGTAGGCCTGAAGTTCACTCGGGGGAATGTTTGCCCAAAATAAGTAATAGAGAATGGGCGGATCATTGATATCTGTCAAGTAAATCTTGTCATAATCTTTGGCCATCGGAGTGATTTTTTGAACCGCCTGTTTGAAACCATAGCCAAACTCCCGAGAATTGATAACCGGAAATTCATAAAAGTATTTACTGAGAAATTGGCCGGCGGCAAAAGCCCAGACCGCTGTCAAAAATACCAGAAATATTCGCCCACCCGCCTTTTTGGATAGACCGGTAAAGATGGAGAAGTAGCCCAAGGAAATGATTAGCAATAGTGGTCCGGAAAAAGTGATCAAACGGGAGGCATGATTGGCTCCATCCATGGTGAGATTGGCTGGTACGGCGCTGAGGAAAAGTAACAAAATAAGAAAAGAATAGCGTTTGTCTTTAATTCTCAGAAAAACGAAATAACTACCCGCTATAAGCGCGAAGATATCAATAAAAAGCAGTTCACCGGTATTCTTGGCAGAGTGTCGACCATTGGGATCACCGGAAACAAAGAGAAAGTCGGGGGAGAAATTACCGAACGAGTTATCTCTAAATTTTTCCAGAAAACTCAGAAGTTTATTATGAAAGATCTTTGATTGCAGAGTGGCTTTTTGGCCGGGAGTGGGATTTTGAAAATTACCGGAAACCAGCTCTCGACTCCGTTGAACCT
>JAHFKQ010000042.1 GCA_023245265.1 Candidatus Collierbacteria bacterium | reverse complement strand
CGCCTACAATGTTCATTTGGAAGATGTTCGCGCCCGAATCTTAAGAGCTATCTATGACGACAAACTTCCGCTCGCCTAACCCCTATCGTAGGAGAAGAAAAATGTTAAATGTCATTGCCATCTATGTTGTTTGTTTGTACTTAATCAGTCTGGCTGTTACGAGAACAAAAGACAACCTTATCATAGGTATTCTGGCGATTTTTCTTGTTTGCCTATTCTTTGGTTTTTTCTACTATTGTGCTGTGTTCCTCGCTTTAACAGGCATGAATGTCCTCGGTTTTTGTGCACTAACTATATTTCCAGTTTATCTGGGATTTAAATAGGTTTCCAACTCCCCCGCCTTGCGGGGGATTTTTTGTGGCTCATGTGCTAGAATATCCCTACCTCGTCCTAGATGAGGGAGCTTACTCGAAAAGAGTTGCGAACTGTGACAAACTACTGATTACTACATCAAGTCCAGTCCCCAAACCCCCTTTTTCGTACGGCTAATATTAAATAAATATAAATTTCTATGGCTAAAAAAGTCAAAGTCATCTTGAAGCTCAATCTCCCTGGTGGCACTGCCAATCCGGCTCCTCCGGTCGGTCCTGCACTCGGTCAACATGGTGTCAACATCATGGAGTTCATCCAGCAATACAACGCCAAAACAGCCGACATGAAGGGTCAAATGGTTCCCGCTTTGGTCACCATTTACGAAGATCGTTCCTTCAAGTTCGAGCTCAAAACTCCCCCTGTCTCCGCTCTTATCAAACAAGTTCTGGGTCTCAAACTCGGTTCCGGTGAACCCAACAAGAAAAAAGTGGGCACTATCACCGCCGAACAAGTCAAAACCATTGCCGAGAAGAAGTTACCCGATATGAACACCAAGGATCTGAATGCCGCCATCAAGATGGTTGAAGGCACTGCCAAATCCATGGGTATTACCATTGCCGCCTAACTCCTATGACTAAAATAAACTGGAAAGAACTCTACACCGACCTCCCGACCCACATCGGCGTCGCCCTTAGAAACGCCCGCATCAAGCCCGAGCAGATCGTTGTCAAAGAAGACGGTGAGCTTATGGCCATCGAAGGCATCACCGACAAGGATGTCGAGGCTATTCGCGCTCTCTACAACACCGACACCGTCAAAGAAGCAGTCGTAGCTACCCCTGCTGAGAAAGCCGAAGCTGAAGCCGTTATGGTCGAAGCTGAGAAGCCCAAAAAAGTAATTGCTCCCCGTCAACGCGGTAAAAAATATAAAGTCATGGCTAAAGCAGTCAAAAAAGGTGAGCTCTACTCTCTCGAAGACGCCGTCACCCTTCTCACCAAGCTAGCCGAGAAATCCAAACTCAAGACCGTCGAACTGACTCTTAACACCGTCGACACTGGACTGCGTGGTGAACTCAAACTCCCGCACTCTACCGGTAAAGAAGTGAAGATCGAGATCTTCTCCGACAAGCTCGCCGCCGAAATCGAAAAAGGCAAAATCAACTTCAGTATTCTTCTTGCTACTCCGGCCGACATGCCGAAGCTCGCTCGCCTCGCCAAAGTCCTCGGTCCCAAAGGTCTCATGCCGAACCCGAAGTCCGGCACCGTCACCGAAAACCCTGAGAAAAGAATGGCCGAACTGACTGCGGGTGGCACTCTGCCTTACAAAACCGAAGCTAAGTTCCCTATCATTCATCTCGCTTTTGGTAAGATTACCCAGGACAAAAAAGATCTGGTCGAGAATCTTGCCGAAGCTCTGAGAAGTATTGGTGTCACCAAGATCAAGTCTGCTTACTTGGCCTGTACTCACACGCCTAGTTTGAAACTGCACCTCGGCACACTGTAAAAACTTACTCAATCAGTATGTCAAAAAATCCCCCAATAGGGGGATTTTTTGTTCTTGATGCTAAAATACCCCGTACCCTAAAATTTCCCCGTCTCTCGGAGGTCTCATGCAAAAACTGCGCAATGTTCTGGTTATCTTTTTACTTCTGATTCTGACCGCTCTTAGCCTGGTTGTCCTCTACAGCGTCATCCGTTTTGTGCGGACTAATTCTCCGGCCAGTTCCACTCCTCCACCCCTCATCGTTCTTCCTAATGGTGAAGGACCCCTCCCGAACTCGGCTACCGAACAGGCTGATGCCGGTGTTCCCATTCCGACCATTGAATACTCTTTTCTGTATAACCGCGACTATGCGGGCCTTCAAGAGTACTTGAATGGCCAAGCCCAAAACTGGGTTAACTTGACTTTCAATATCCACTCACTTGAGGTCTTTGGTGTCGCCCTCAGCTCGGAAAAAGTCTCCAGTGTCGCCTGTACTTGGCCAGTGGTCGATAAAATCCTTTGTCGAACCGCCGAAATCGAATACACCGCCGTGTATAAAGGTCTCCTGACCGGTGGTGTCCAAGCCGACTTTGTTCTGCACCCCCAAGTCACCCTTAAAGAAGACTGGTCCGAAATCAATCGCACTACCACGGACCAAAAAGTGGAAGTCACCTACGGCTCCACGGCTATCATTACTTACTCCGGTGATCTTTGCGTCACCAGTGTCGAAGAAAATACTCCTTCTTCGGTGCTCGAAAATGATCTACCGCCTCTGGATAAAAGCTACACCATCAAGAGTAAGGACGAACGCCGTCTCTGGCCGGATCTGGGTCCTTACATTTTCCCGACCGGGATAGATGAAAATTTTCTGCGGCTTGATGCTTACAAAAAAGCCAAAGATGCCGCTCTGACTCCGGACAAAGTCCTGATTCTCTATGACTATATCCAAGCTGATATGCTCCCTGGTGGTCCGTTTTACGAGGCTATCCGCTCGTTTTACACCCCTGAGCTGGCTCAGCTCTACGGTGTCAAAGGCTTCGAGCTGGTCTTTCTTCCCACCCGTGGCGACCCACTCCTCCGCTGTGACGGTACTTCTATCAATCGCTAATCAATACCCCGCTCTAAAGGCGGGGTTTTTACTTATAGGGTATAATAACGCTATCAACACTTTGACATTTTGGAGGCAAACTTGAAAAACCTTTTCAAATATCTCATTGGCATCGCCTTTTTCCTCTCCTTTATCTCCGGTATCCTCCCTGCAGGTCCCGGTCTAGTCGTTGCCGGTGGATTGATGACCGTGGTTATGTTTTCGGCCGAATGGTTCAGTATCTTTTTTGCCGGCCTCACCACCCTGGTCATTCTCATGGCCGGTCTAGTCTGGTTATTATCTAACTTCCCAGCTTAATATTTTAAAGGAGCCCTTATGGCAACCATAATCCTCATTCTCGCCGGTTGTTCTCTGGCTGTCTTTGTCATCGTGCTGGTGATCTTTCATAAAGTGACTCTCGGCGTGCCCTACGCCCCACACTGGCGCTGTCGCCAAGGCTTTCACAAAACTGTCATCAGACAACACCCGGACAGTCTGTTCTATACAACTTGCGAACTTTGTGATCTCATCTTTTATGACTAACTCTTCCTTACCCCGCCACTTAGGCGGGGTTTTTTGTACAAAAAAAGACCCCCTATTTCTAGGGGGCCAAACGAACTTCTGAAGTTAGAGCAAAACAATCGCGTACCAAAGGATTGCCGCAATCGGATACAAAATCATGATGGCGTAAGCCATGGCATCGTAACGGGCGTTGACATCGAATTTGTGACTCATGTCATCATCCGCTTTGCTACCGGCCAAAGATACACCACCGGCGATGGCCGGCAGCATAAAGGTGGTCGAGACATAATCTCCTCCGGCAAAGGCGACCATTAAGCCCACTATCGCTCCGATAAACAGCCTGCCCGAATAAAGTACCGCATAAGCAAACTGCTGAATCCATGGCATCGCTGAGGTAATTACCGGTATCAAACCGCCCAGAAAATAAACAAAGGCGGTAATCCCAGCAAAAAGCAGTAACATAGCCAAAGTAGTCATGTGGGCCGCCCAACCTTGGTGTGTTCTCAACATCTCCACATTTTGTAACCAGATACCTCCGGCCATAAACAAAGAGCCGAGAACAATCATGGATAAATTAGGTGTAAACCACCAGATGAGAAGGGCACCGGTGAAGAACAAGCCGCCGATCGAGAAGGTGGAGTAATCCTTTCTACCATTCATAGCCGCTGTCCATTGGACAAAGAGATTAACCACTATTCCCATGGAGATAAAAAAGTATCTGGGAATCTCCATGCTTGTTCCCACAATATTAACGGCTAAATATGTTACCCCTGCGGATAACAGTCCGGCGCAAAGGACTCCTATAAACAAAACAATTAAGCCCAATTTGGCCGCTTTCACATCTGTCCGCTCTTCAGCGGCCAGACGATCCTGCTTCAGCAAAGTCCAGATCGGATATAAAAACACTATCCATAAGAACCAGCGGGTAGGAAACTGCTTAAAGATATCTTTCCAATCAGTCGGCTTATCCAAAAAGGGTCCGTTCGTATTGTCGTTCCGATTGAGCGCCACAAACTGTTGCCAGCGATCAGGCTGGGCCGCTTTTTGCGTGGGAGCTGATTCTCCCGGCGTCTGCGTCGCAAAACCCAAGGCTGGGTCATAGGTCGGAGCGGGCTCGGAGACAACAGGCTGACCGTTCATATCGTATGAAAAGTCATAACTACTATTGCCCTGTCTGCCAAACGAGAAGTAGCCTACGGCCACTAGAATCAGCACGAGCACGACCATTAACACAATTCCCAAAGTCCGGCTCACGCCCTTTTTAGGGGCTTCAGAACCGTCCGAAGGTGCCTTCTTGGGACGAAAGCGGTCCAGAAAACTGGGCTTCTTCGTCGGCAGAGGCTGGAGAGGGGTTTCCTCCTCAATCACTACTGCCCCCGGCTTACGCACGGGGCGCATCGAGGCTCCCCGAGGCGGACGGGCAAAGACCGGCGAAACCGGTTGAGAAGCCTGTCGGCCGGTGAGCATCATGGCTTCAATGCCCTCGGTGTACACACCTTGACCCTTCAGTAGACTCAACATCTGGCTGGCCGGCATCTTTCGCCTGGCCGCCGCATTCAAGACCACATCCGCGTTCTGATAATTGGCCATCGAGGTGTAAAACGCCGCCGACAGTTGTGGATCTAGACCGATGGCCTGGACCCAGAGATCAAACTTAGTTCTGTCCATTGAGATCCTCCTGTGAGATTCAATTTTTAGGGTTCTTCAAACTAGGCGCTATTGTACACCTAATTGGCCAAAAAGTAACCGATAATAGTTAAATATATGCCTATAGGCCCTCATTTGTGCCCAAAGAAAAGCCCCCCGCATAGCGGGGGGCATTTTTTTATCTCAGTGCTAACTTAAGATTGATCGGCTCATACAGGTACTTGATCGCAGATTTATCGACCAAGTTTTCAAGAAAAACCACCGGTTCGGGAATATCGTGCCTCTCCATCCAGATGACACAGGCGGTTATGGTCAGGGGCTCTTTCGCCAGTTCGGTCAAGAAAAGCCGCTCATTAGAGGTGAAGCGGTACTTCAAAGTCTCCTTAACCAGATCTGCCGTAAAGGTGGCGTAAGTCCCTTCCCCTTTTTTATCCAAGGAGATCAGTCCCTTCTTGACTAAAGTCTGAACCGGCACCGACTTGGCTTCCCAAAAAGGCATTTGTACCGGCTGATTTAGAACCTGTCGCCAAAATACCAGCGACTCAGTCGAGAGACCCTCCAGCTTTTGCTTCAAATCATTCACTTGGCTACCTCCGCAATCAATTTTGGAATCAAAGTACTTTACCCTTATATTTTAACATACTATGGTTATAGGATTACTTTAGATTACCACTTGAACTCCTGCGACTTAATGGCTATAATAACCCCTAGTTTCCAAGACCAGAGGCGATCATTAAGCCCTCTGCAGAACCTAAATTAGGCTCTGTTGGATTGGAGCCATTTTTGTACCAAAATAAAAAAACATGCCTAATCAAAAAAACATTCATCAACTGGCTGAGATCACCAAAAATCTGCAAGATTCTCAGGCTATCATTCTCACCGAGTACGCCGGACTGACCGTGTCCGAACAAACTCAACTCCGTGCCCAAGCCAGTGAAACCGGTGGTGCTTTCCTGGTCACCAAGAATAACCTCATGCGTCTGGCCCTCACCAACAAGTCCAAAGACCTAGCCAAAGACCTCGACTCATTCCTCAACGGACCGACTGCCGTTCTCTTTAGTCCCGATGCCGTCTCCGCCGCCAAGATCGTCGCCAAGTTCGCCGAGGACCACGACAAGCTCAAGATCAAGTCCGGTGTCATGGACGACAAGGTCATCACTATCTCCGAAATCACCACCTTGTCCAAGCTCCCGAGTCGAGAACAACTTTTGTCCTCTCTCTTGGCCCAGCTCCAAGCCCCGGCCCAAGCCTTGGTTCGCCAACTTCAAGCTCCTATCCAAAACTTCGTTTATGGCCTGGAAGCCTTAAAAGCCAAGCTCTCTGCTTAAATAGTCTCGTCAATTAATAATCATAAAAAAACAATGTCCGAAAAAGTCACCAAACTCGTTGACCAGGTCAGTGAACTTTCCGTCTTGGAAGTTGCCGAACTCGTCAAAGCCTTAGAGGAAAAATTCGGTGTCTCTGCCGCTCCAGTCGCTTCCGCTGCTGTCGCCGCCGTGGCCGCCGCTCCTGCTGAGGAAAAGACCGAATTTGATGTCGTCGTCACTGACGCCGGCGCCAATAAGATCGCCGTTATCAAAGCCGTTCGTGAGCTGAAGACAGACCTCGGTCTAGTCGAAGCCAAGAACCTCGTCGAGAAAGCTCCCGCTTTGATTCTCGAAGGTGCTAAGAAAGAAGATGCCGACGCCGCTAAAGCCAAGCTTGAAGCCGCCGGTGCCAAAGTAGAATTGAAATAATTTTCAATTCTATCCTCGCGTGAGCGGGGATCCAAAAGAAAAACCCCGCCGAAAGGCGGGGTTTTTGGTGGTTTTACCCCCATACGAGGGTGCAGGTCGGCACAATACCAAAATTCTCAAGAATCAAATCACACATTTTGTTGGCATCTGCTTCATGGCTTGGATCGAGAACCTCAATCCGGACCGAGTTACCGATCAATTGTCCTTTCACCAAGACCTCATCCACATAGATTTTCATGGTTGTCTCAATCTTCGGATCCTGTTTTTCCTTGACCGTTGTTAGTTTAGAAAACAAGCCGGATA
>JAHFKQ010000003.1 GCA_023245265.1 Candidatus Collierbacteria bacterium | reverse complement strand
TACTTACTGAAGTTGAATGTCAAACCCGAAAATCTTTTAAGTTTTTTTGGCACCCCCAAAGATATTTTGGAAAGTACCGGTGGAGTCACCAACTTTTTGGTTCTCGGTATTCGGGGCGAGGGAGGGGATTCACCCGATTTGACGGACACCATGATTGTGGCTTCCTATAATCACGACTCCAAAGCTGTTTCTCTGATTGGTATTCCTCGGGACCTCTGGTCACCCTCTTTGAAAGCCAAAATTAACACTGCCTATTACTACGGTGAGCAAGCCAGCCCCGGGGCCGGTATCAAAAACGCTCAAGCTACCATTCTTCAAGATCTGGGGTTACCCATCCATTACACTGCCATCATAAATTTTACCCTCTTCCAACAAGCTATCGATCTGGTTGGTGGAATCGATGTCGCCGTTCACCCCGGCTTTGTCGATAATGAATTCCCTCTTCCCGGTCGAGAAAAGGCTCTACCCATCTCTTCCCGCTACGAAACGGTGGTTTTTTCCGAGGGAGAAAATCACATGGATGGTGTGACCGCGTTGAAATTCGTCCGTTCCCGTCACTCGGTCGGTGACGAAGGCACCGATTTTGCCAGGTCAAACCGCCAGCAACAAGTTATCTCCTCCCTGCGTCAAAAAATTATTACCCCGGGCTTTCTCCTGGACCAAAAAAAGGTCGATGCTTTGCTAAACATTATTTCGAAAAATTTGAAGTCCAACATTCCGGCCAATCTTTACCCCACCTTAGCCAAGCTGGCTCTCGATACTAAAGATAATAAAATCAACAATATCGCCCTCTCCACGACACCCGATAAAAACGGTCTCACTATTCTATATCACCCATCGGAAGCTAAATATAATGGTGAATGGGTCCTCATTCCGAAAGACAATAACTGGAACGCCCTCAAACAGTACCTCAAAAATGCTCTCGCTTCCCCTCAATAACTACTTTACCCGTACTAGATAAGTTTCTCCATCTTTAAAGACCACTTTTCCAAGATTTTTAAGTAGTTGGTCTTTCACTTCATACATTCCCTTTTCCTCCGCCCCGACAAGTATCCAACCCACTTGGTACTTTTTTAGTAAGTCCCTCCTTTTTTCTTGATCACCGGTTTCATAGATGGTTCGGACATCGGTTTCTCTGAGTGCCACTGGTCCGTAGCCACCTCTCCAAAGCCACTCGTGGACTCGCCAGCCTTCAATGGTCGGGACACCGGCAAAAACCGAGACCGCGTTAAACTCCGTGTAGCTGTCTCCGACCGCTTCCACCATATTATTGTCATCTCTATTTTTTCGAAGATACCTTATCACTTCGTATTTTTCCGGTTGGGCTATTTTAAGCCATTTCTCTCCATCCAGTCCTTGGTATTTGGCAAAGTTCTGATAAAAATTGGGGAAAGACATTATCGGAAAAAATACTCCGCCTGCCAAAATGACTCCGGCAATAAGAACTCCACTCCATCTAAAAAATTTCTTGATTTTTCTCTCCGGATCCACCAATTTTCCCCATAAGGCTCCGGACAAAAGACCGATCATAATCGAAGCCTGGTAGGTTAACTTAAACATTGTATTGGCCCTCGGATGATCGGGGTAAATATCTTTGGCATATATAAGCTCCGGTATCAAAATCAGACAAAATATGGTTAGGCCCATCACCCGTATCGGTATTTTTTTTATCCCGGCACCCTCTATCAGAACTACCATTAAGGTAATGAGCAGACCACCGGCCCACAGCACCGCCAGTTGCCAGAGTGGGGAAGGAGCGGTCACTATTTTTATACCCTGAGAAATGGGTACAAAGGTTCTCATCCAAGGCAACGCGGTGAGTCCCATCATAATTCCGATAATGACCACCGCTTTAATTAAGTGAATTATCTTATTTCGATCATGAATTATTAATCTCATGCCGGCCACTACCATCAATAATCCATAGACGGCCACATCCCATGTATTTGTCATCATCATTACTCCAAAGAGGACTCCCAGAAAAATTTCCAATACTATTTTTCTATTTTCTAACCATTGCAAAAAGACCAAAATAAAAAGTAAAACGATTGGTAGTCCCAAGACATGTCCATGAAGGTCCGCCACTACAAAGCTATATCCGGGGAATTCATGAATGGTATTGTGAATAAATCTGGTCGCATCCGCATACCAGTAACCGGTAAAACCGCGATGAGAAAAGAAATACCAAATTAAATGACCATTGCCCGCCAGGACCGTGGCCAAAGCCCCGGTGAGACCGGCTAGCATCCCCGCCAAGCCCTTCTTGGCCCCGGCTAGGTAATGTGAGATGCTAAAGGCAATCGAGAGCGATAATCCGGCGATAAAAGCCAGCACCAAGTTATAACCTACGGCGGCCTCCACCATAAAGCTTCTTATCAAACCACTAGCCCAAAAATGCCCAAAGGAATAATAATTAATCGCTTTGCCCGCCTGCCACATATCCATAGCCGGCAATAGTGGCGAGACTAAGTAGCGCTGAATAAAGCCAAAATCCATAAATTTTTCCAGACTGTCAATGTTGGGTAAAAAAGCGCGGATGAGAGAAATTCCTAAGAGACCGACAATAAAAAGATACTCTTCCATGATAATCATTTTTAGGCCTTCTTTTGATACTTCGGTCTCGTGTTTTTTTGTGTTCAACCACCACAAATTAAAACCGGTTAGCCCACCTGTCACTAACAAAAACCCTAGATTGGTATTGGCCGGAATGCCCATATTTGCCATTTCCCAGACAATCAAACAGACGGCCAGAGAGGAAATAAGTCTTGCTACGGGCCAGCCTTTATCGGTCAGCTTGCTAAATAAGGAGCTGGTTACCGGCCAGCAAATTATCTGTAGGATCAGACTTATCAAATATACTTTTCCAATCGTGAGTAAATCGGCCGTAATCATGCTTTGTTATTTTAAGTCTCCTGCTACCATCTCCGCCACTTCTCTTCCCATTTTGACGGCGTAATTCGTTCCCCGGTCAAAAGGATAAACCATACTCATATTTGCGAGATACACCCCATTTATTTCACTTCTCATTTCAGGGAGTTTCTTCGAATAATTCACCGGAAAGACCGGTTGGGCATATGGCTCCCGGAATAAAAAGATATTCTGGATCTCTCTCACTTTAAAATTCTTATTAATTTTTTTGATAAAAGGGCTGTAAAGCTTTAGCAGTTGTTCCTTGGTCATTTTTAGTTGAGGGTGCCCTGACGGCAAATAATTTCCGAGGTATAGCAATCGTTTATCACCATATCGTGCTTTGTTCATAAAATTGGTGTGTTCTACCATTACAAGAAACGGCCAGTTCTCTTCTAAAATATTCAACCAGTAGCTCTTCATTAGTTTTTGAGTGGTTTCTAACACCAGGGTTTGGCCCCACAAGTAATCTATCTCCGGAAACTCTACTCCGGTAATCATTTTTTTCATAATCGTCGCCGGGACCGTCATAACCACCTTGTCAAATTTTTCTCCATCAACTAATACTCCATTATTATTTTGAGTAATTTTGTTTATTTTTCTCTTTAGCAAGACCTTTCCTCCTTTTGCTTCAAGGTACTTTACCGACATTTCGACTAGATTCTGAAAACCTCCCTCAAAATATCCCAATCGTTGGCTCCTTTTTGCTACCCGGCTCCAGTACCAAGCCATATTCACTTGTTTGACAAAAGGGCCAAACTTCGCCTTCAAAAGTTTTTCCCAAATCACTTGGTAACCCTCCTTACCAAGTAGTCCTGGTAAGAAATCCACCGCGTTATATTTCTCCAAGAACAATCCGTTGGGTATGACCTTTAGTATCGCGAGCCCTAGTCCCATCCTTAGTCTAGCCCACCAGCTAATGCCGGAAAACTTCAGTAGAGAGATGGGTGAATCCAGCTGCACTTCTCTCTGATGAAAAAAACTTGAGGTCAGCGGCTTTTTGAAAATTACCCTGGCTCCTACTTTCTCTGCCAAATTAATTACCTCGGTATCGCTGGTAAAAATATGGTGATAAAAGCTTTCCAAGCTCCATTCCCAATCTGGTCTTTTAAAACCACTGGCCAAACCACCGGCATTTTCGTTCGCCTCAAAAACGGTCACTTGATATCCCTGATCAACCAGTCTTACGGCACTCGCCAATCCGGTTAAACCCGCTCCTATAATCGCTATCTTGGGACTCACCTCTAGAGGGCTAGTAGAATTCCGACGACCGCTAGTAGTAGTCCACCTCCAAAGGCGGCTACACCGGGGAAGTCCAGAATACCGGTTTCGGGCAGGACGGTGGGTTGAGCCACTTCGACAATATCTACTCCCGGAGCCGCTGTCACCACTCTGGTCGGAGCTGGTGTCGCGGTCACAATCACTCTGGTGACCGGGCAAGAACAAGTATCTTCACTGGCACAAGTCGCATTTCGGCATTTACTGGTCGTGGTGTCGCAGGTTAGTCCTGTGCCACATTCTGTATCGGTGGTACAAGTATGGTTACAAGCCACAATCGTGCTAACGGTCACTTCGTTAGTCGCCGTGATGTCGGTTCCGCTGACCGCAGCTACGACAGTATTCTTGATGATATCTCCATTTACGGCACCTTCACCCACTTTGACTCTGATATTGAATTGCTTGGTTTGGCCCGCCGGAATTGTGACATTGGCACAGGTAATCTTTTTGTCGGTCGCGGCATAAGTACAGCCGGTCTGAGCACTCACAAAGGTCAGTATATCTTGATGCTCTCCATTTAGAGTGTCGGTGATATTCACTCCGGTGGCACTCACGGTATCTTTGTTTTCAATCAAGATGGCGTAGATAAAGGTCTGATTCTTTGCCACACTGTTGATTTCGGTATAACTGGCCGGGGTATCACTACTCTCATTCTTATATGATTTCTTCGTCAAAGTAATTTTATCCGCACAAGCCGAAGTGGCGGCGCAGACTTTGGTCTTTGCCACTCCACACGAATCGGTACACGAGGAAATTGTCGAAGCAGCCGAGCCACAGGCAGTCGGACAGTCCGGGGTGCAAGTAATCGTTCCGGAAGCCACACATAGACTGGTGGCCGAAACCGTACAAGCCGTTGAACCCGCCCAAGCGGCCGAAGGCGTTGCGGTAGTTGCCGCAGTCAGAGCCCATGCTCCACCCGGAGCCGGACAAGTATAAGACTTACCACCACAGATCTCGACTCTACCCGCTGCATTACAAAGACTGATATTGGTGCCATCGGCCGCGCCGGTACAGTTCACCAGTGCTCCATCGGATCTTGGACATTCATCCGCACAGGCCTTTGGCACACTGGCCGGGGCGTTCGGAGCAATGCCACTTTGAGTACTGAGTCGGGAAGCAATAAAGATCGAGGCGCCGGCTACCAATAGGATGACAATGATTAAGATGATGGAGAGTAAGGCTTTATTCTTTTTCATATTTTTTATTGAACTTGAGCCTCAAATTTATAGTTCCCCGCAGATTTTATTTCGTAATCTGAGTAGCTAGAAAATAAACCGTCAGCAGGCCCACCGGGAAGCCAATCTCCTTGGGCGACATCGTTTAAATAAACCATATATCTTGATTTCAAATTATCTTTATTACCCTTGACAGCGAATCTAAGTTTGTCACCTATCTTTAATTTGCTCAATTCATCCTTGGTCATCTGCACCGTACCGTATGTGCCGTCAGCTTTCTTTTGGTAGATAAATAATTCCATACACGCCCCACCCGTAGCTGTTGTTGTAGTAGTCGTTGTTGTCGTTCCTCCACCGCCACCTCCACCCCCAGGTTTCTTGGTCGGAGCGACTGTTCCTCCGCCGGATGTCGTTCCTCCACTACCAACACTGCCTTGTTCAATACAACATATCCCCGCTGCTCCATGCGAAGTGAAACATCCTCGTCCACTTTCTGCTGGTACCCAGCCGGTTCCACACGCGGACTGCATACATGTTTCTCCAGTGCCACATGGTGTAGGCTGGCCGGCAGTACAATAACCACCCAGATTGTTGCATTCATTTCTTTTCGAATCGCAAGTGACGGTATCTGAGCCTGGTCTAAAAGCTGATCCACAAACAGAATTTCCGGTAGATGCAACATAATTACAGGTATTACATGCAGGTAAACCTCCCGTTCCCCCCATCGACCCAGTCGCCCCCAATCCACCTCCACTAAGAGTTGGTGTTGGTGTTGAAATAATGGTGCCAGATGCGGCTGTGCAAGCACGACCTTGGTTTGTCCACGAATTATTCTCACAAATCTGGCTCTGACCACCAGAACATCTTATTGTTCCTGTTGTACAAGTCGCTGCATTCGGAGCCACTGTTATTACCGCTCCACCGGTACAAACCCCACCGACACATGTTTGCCCAGCACTACAAACATTTCCCGTCGCACCACAATTATTAGAATCATTGGCTACCGTAGTCCCCGGACTGGTGGTACTTACACAGTTAGTACTTGAAGAACAGCGAAAATTAGGGGCCGGACAGTTCGTCGCGTTACAAGAATAAGGTTCTGCCGCCGGAGCATTGGGCTTACAAACGCCAGAACTATTGCAATATTCATTTCTTCCGCATTTTTCCGGGTGACCTGTACATCCACCTGATGCTTGTGGCTGACTTCCTGGTCCAGTTAGTGCAATGCCTGAGGTGCTCGATATTTTACTCGATACAAAATACGCCGCTGTGGCGACGCCGACTACTAAAATAATCGCGGCAATACCTCCTAAAACTTTAGGTAATTTACTTTTGGGTTTTGCTCCCGGCCACTGTACTTCCGGTGGTGTAGGTGTCGGCGGTAAGGTTTCCGTGGTTGTCGAGGTTGTTGTGGTTGACTGTCCCCCAAACTGAGATTCCATCGGTTGAGTCGTGGTCGTCGTAGTGGTCATTGGTCCGGGCATAGGCATCTCCGGCATTGGTGCTTCTGGCATCGGTGTCGCTGTCATGGTGGGACTTTCCGGCACTGGAGGAGTTGTCTCCATCATCGGCTGAGATGGGGGAGTCATCATGGGATCGGGGATAGTCGGTTGACTCGACGCAGGAATACTCGGATTATTGGTGTCGTCCATTTAATTAACTATATCTATTATTTTTACCACCGTCAACACTCTTTCCTTAATCTAATTTCCGTTTGGAATATTTGCCAAATAATAAGAGTCCAATACCTAACGCTGCCAGGGCCAGAGTGGTCGTCAAGCCACCAGTATCTTCGAGTTGCGCCGAAGAAGTTGCCGGCATAGTTGTCGCGATAGTAGGTGTCGGGGTCACTAGCTCGGCAGTTGCCGAAGGAGTCGCTGTAAAGGCGGGCAAGCCACTCGCTAAGACCGTAAAAGTTCTGGTCATAGTTTGTAACTGATTTCCGGCATCGGTGTACTGAACTGAGAAAGTATGTCCGCCTTGAGAAAGTCTTTGTGGTGGTGTCCAGCTCCAGTTGCTATCAATATCCACCGTCACTACTTGGGTAATTTCCGCCGGGGCATCCACTGTTAGTTTTAAGGTGGTGCCGGACGGACCCTTACCTCTAAACTCCGGTAGGTCGGTGGCAATAATTTCCCCGTTGACCGCCGGGTTCAGGATCTTCACTGTGGCGGTTGCTTCCAGTTGTTCCGACATCGAAAGTTGGGCCGCCACCAGCTGGAAGCCTGCTCCCGTTGAAGTGCCACCAGACTCGGTCGCTGTCAAACTGGCGGCTAACGAACCACCCTCAATAAAACTTTGATTTTTTCCGATAGTAATATCCGGTACCGGTTTATCTTTACTGGTATCGGTAATGGCGGTGGCTGTTCCGGCCGTTCCCGCTTGGATGAATATCGAGAGTAAAGCTTTTTGCGGGTCATAGGTCAAGACTGCTCCTTGTTTGTCTCTCGCATTTGCGAGGTTCAGTCTCCAGGTTCCATCGGCTCTCGTTATCGTGGACAGAGTTTCTCCACCTTCGGCTTCGACAAAGACTATGGCTTCATTTATTCCTTCTCCGCCTGCCCCAATAATTTTGCCAAAAATCACATCTTCCGGAGGAGCAATTGTTTGCGTGGTGGTTCTTACTTGGAAGGGTTTGCCGTTATCGTCATAACTTCCCGATCCGGAAACGATCAAAAAGTAATAAGTTTTATTGGCTCCCAGTCCGGTGACATTCACTGTGTGATTGGTATAGCCTTTCGAAGTCCCGGAAATTTGATCCCGAGCGTCACCCGCCGGTGTGGTAATTTTGGCCGGATCCTCCGAGTACTTGATGAGACCGGTCAAGGGAATATCGGTCGACCAACTTACACTAAAAGTAGTTGCTCCTCGATTGGAAAGTTTGACATTTTTGGGACTTTCGGTCGGACCGGCTTTGGATTCGAGACCCTGCCGCATATTGACGAGGACCACTCCGGCAATCAATCCTCCGATCAAAATCAGAATCCCCAGAAGGGTTGGAATCCGCTTATTCATTAATCCTGCTTTGGCCATTTATTTATTGTAGTGGTTGTTCTTGAGTAGTGATACTTCCCGAGGTGGTCGCCGTCACCCCTGACTCGGTCGCGATTACTGCGGTTTCGAGTACCGTTGGTGTCGGTGTGATGCTTGGTTTAGTGTTTGGTAGGTTAGACAGCTCTGATTCAGTTATAACCTTTCTTTGTTGTAAATTGTCGACGACTACTTGACTAATAGTGCCATCGATAGGTTTGACGGCGGCTGTTTCTTCCGCGGTCAGCTGAGATTTAACGGAGGCCGAAAAGATTTGAAAGGCCAAAATCCCGCCGACAATCGACAAACTCATGATACCAACTAATAATACATAAACCGATAAGGTCTTTCTAGGTTTCATTTTCGCTGTAAAAATAAAAAGAAACTTGACCGGCGGCTTTTAGGCTGGAAGCTTTATCCGTCGGACCGGTTTCTGTCGACATCACGACACTTTCTAACAGGGTTACCATATCCATATTTTCGATATCCACTAAAAAATCTTTCACATTTTCCGGGGTCCCGGCCACGGTAAAATTTACCGAGGACTTAATAATATTGGCATTATTCTTGGCTAAGATTTTTGCGGCCCATTGGCCGTCCGGCTTGCCGGCTCCAAAAAGTTTTATTCCCGGCATCGCGATTGTACTCACCGTTAGATTATTTTGTTTGGCCAAAAGTTCAATTCTGGCGGCGATAGCCTGATAACTTAACTGGCTGGGCACAGCTCGGTCGTAGAGAACCAGTTTGTCCTTAAAGGCTGTCAGTTGTTTCTGGGCGTTAAAAACTTGGGTGATTTTGTTGTCTGCTTTTTTATTTACAGTCTCCAGGTCCTCGATTCTTTTTTGTAGGACCGCGATATTGGTTAAGGTCGGTCTGATTGCCGCAAAAATGAGAATCGTCACCACAAAAACCGACAAAATAATTTCGAGAGACGCCCTGACTTCCGGCTTTTGATAAACCAGATTAATTTTCTGATAGTAAAGGGAGTATTTTTCGTTGCTGAAGATGGCCATTATTTAAAAGATGCTTGGATATTAAAATTTACCGACCCCGAGATTTGATCAAAACTGGTGTCTTTCATGGCGAGACTCGAGACTCCTTCCACTCTCTTTAGACTTCTCAGAAGTTGAGCAAACCCCAGCTCTGATTCGGAAGCTCCAATCATCGCCATTCCGTTTCCGTCTATGGTTAGTTTTTCCAGGTGAACACCTCTGGGGATAATTTTGGTCAGATCATCATAGCGCTGGCTAAAGGTAATATTTTCCGCTTGATAGGTACTTATCGGAGCTTGTTTGGCCAAAATTCTTCTCATCTCCGTCTCTGTTTCTCCAAAAGACTCGATCTGAACTCTTTTTTGACCCACCTCCTCCATCAGATCATTAATTTTTTTATCAAAGTAAAATCTTGATCCGAAAGCCAGCAAGACCACAAACTCGGTCAAGACTACCAAAACCCGACCGGAAGTAGTAATCCACAATAAAACCTTTCCCAAAGTGGAAAACTCGAAACTATCTTTCGGTATTAAGTTGATCTGAAAAACACCTTGCTGGGCAGCCACACTTTCAGTTTACCAAATGGGAACTCCAAACACAAAGAAAAACTTATTTAACTTTCTTGGATAAGCGGGCCTTGATTCTGTTGGCTTTGCCTTTTTTGATGACCCCTTTTTTGGCGGCTTTATCCACGGCCGAAAAAGCCTTACTCAGGGATTCCAAGGAAAGAAGCTCTTTGAACGAATCGATAGCGGACTTGGCCTTGGTTTTGGTTGCTTTGTTAAACATCGCCTTCTTTTTGTCGGCTTTGAGTTTCTTGATGGCGGATTTAGTTATAGGCATGTGACTATTTTATCATGTCGCTCGCCTCTGGCACAACCGGCTCGTCTGAATTAGAATGGTTAAGTGGTGAACAAGCTTATTTCCAAGTCCCAAGAATTTTTTAACCGCAAAAGCGGTAGTATTCTGTCGGCGGCCGCCATCATCGCCGTCTCCTACCTAGGCTCTGCTCTTCTCGGGCTCATCAAGAATCATCTTCTGGCGGCCCGTTTTTTTGGCGGCATGGAGGCTGATCTTGATGTTTATTTTGCCGCTTTTGTCATTCCGGACACTCTTTTTCAACTCCTTGTCGTCGGTGCCGTTTCGGCCGCCTTTATTCCTGTCTATCAAGAATATTTTGAGCTTTCCGAAGCCAAAGCTCATGATTTGGCCAATGCCGCCCTCACCACCGTTGGTTCTTTCCTTTTTATTGTTTCCGTCGTCATTGTCGTTTTTGCCCGGCCTTTAGCCGGTCTTTTGACTCATTTCCCCCCGGAAAAGCTCGATCTCATGGCCAATCTGATTCGGCTCATGTCGGTAGCCCAAATTCTTTTTGCCATTTCCGCTTTTTTGACAGGAGTTCTTCAATCCCAGCGGCGCTTTCTTATTCCCGCTATTGCCCCCCTTCTTTATAATTTCGGCACCATTATCGGCATTTTATTTCTCTCGTCTCGCTACGGTATTTACTCCGCGGCCATTGGCGTCGTCATCGGCGCTTTTCTCCACATGGCCATCCAGCTTCCGACAGCCAAAGCTCTCGGCTACTGGCCCAAGTTCTCCTGGAAACCAAAACATCCGGGCGTTCTTTCCATGATCCATCTCATGCCTCCTCGGGCCTTGGCCCTCGGCTTGGATCAAATCGAACGATGGGTGGCCGTCAATCTCACCTCACTCCTGGCCGCCGGTTCTCTTTCAATCTTTAATTTCTCTCGTCAACTTTATGTCCTGCCCATTTCTCTTTTTGGCGTCTCGCTTAGTCAAGCCTCTTTTCCCTCTCTGGCCAGAGAAGCTCTCTCGGCCGACAAAACTCAGTTCAAATCCACTCTTTCCAAAGCCATTTTACAAATCTTCTTTTTCGCCTTACCGGCGAGCGTCCTGGTCTTGGTCTTGCGTATTCCCTTGGTCCGTTTGGCTTTTGGCGCCAGAAACTTTCCTTGGGAAGCGACTCTGCTTACCGGTCGGTCCCTGGCTTTCCTGAGTCTTTCCATTGCTCCCCAAGCTGTCACCAACTCTCTGACGAGAGCTTTACACGCCTTGAAAGATACCAAAACTCCTTTGGTGATTGGTTTCATTACCATGGTCGCTTTTGTTGGTCTCGCTTATTTCTTTGGTCTCGTTTCCGAAAAATCGGTGGCCGGCATTACTTTGGCCTTGTCTCTTGGGAATCTGTTGGACTTCGTTCTTTCTTACTGGGCCGTCCGCCGGAAGGTCGGTTCTTTGGGCATTTCCGTGCGTATCGCCAAGATGTTTGTAGTCAGTTTATTTACCGGCGTTTCTCTTTGGTTGCCCATGAGACTGCTGGATCAGCTTATTTTTGACACTACTCGTACCGTGCCTCTCATCATTCTCACTCTGGTCGTTAGTGGGGTTGGCTTTGTCGTTTATCTCTTCTTCTGCTGGCTTTTTGAGATAGAAGAACTCCAGGATGTCTTATACATTGTGAAAAAGGTTGGTAATTGGCGTAAAATACTCGCCAGTAGTGATGAGGTTCTCGAAACCACTCCCACCAATATTTAATTATGTCTAACCAAATCCGCAATTTTTCGATTATTGCTCATATTGATGCCGGCAAATCTACCTTGGCCGACCGTATGCTGGAAATTACCGGTACGGTTTCTGCCGACAAAATTACCCCTCAGCTTCTGGACAGCAACCCTATCGAACGAGAGCGGGGTATCACGATCAAGCTGGCTCCGGTCGCGATGAGTTACAAAGGCTTCACCCTAAATCTCATTGACACTCCCGGGCATGTGGACTTCAACTACGAAGTTGAACGAGCCTTACAAGCCTGCGAAGGCGCCCTACTATTAGTAGATGCCACCAAAGGTGTTCAGGCTCAAACCGTCGCCAATCTTCGTTTGGCTAAGGCTCTCGGTCTCAATATTGTGCCGGTGGTTAACAAAATCGATGCCCCTCTGGCCGATGTTCCTGCCGCCACTCGTCAAATCAAACAGCTTTTGGGTATTTCGTTTGAGCCTTTTCTCATCTCCGCCAAAACCGGAGAAGGCGTCCCGGCACTTCTGGATCACATCATTGCTAATTTTCCCGCTCCTCGGATTGAGGACAAACCCTTTCAAGCCCTTGTCTTTAACTCCTCGTTTGATACCCATCTCGGCGTCATTGCCTTTGTTAAAATCATTTCCGGTGATCTGAAAACCGGTGACAAGCTGGAATTTCTTAACTCCGGCCAGACACTCATCAGTTCCGAAATCGGTATTTTTTCTCCGGGTCGCACCGAGAAAAAGATCCTGACAGCTGGCAATGTGGGTTACATCATCACCGGTCTCAAAGACATCCGTCGGGTCTTGGTTGGGGATACCTTGTGTCTCGCCACTCAAAGCAAATTAGTTACCCCTATTCCCGGGTTCAGAAAAATCCACCCCAATGTTTTTTTGGACTTTTATCCCGCCGATGGTACTCAGTACCGCGACTTAATCGATGCCCTCGAAAAATTAAAATTAAATGACTCTTCCCTTACTACTCAAGGGATCAACTCTCCCATTCTCGGTCAAGGCGTTAAGGTTGGTTTCCTGGGCATGCTTCATGCTGAAGTGGTGGGGGAGCGACTCGAACGCGAATTTAATTTACCCGTCATTTCTGTTTCTCCTTCAGTGGAATATAAAGTTAAACTTCGAAACGGTGAGGAAAAAATCTTTAGTTCCGCCGCTGATTTCCCGGATCCGGCGATTATCGCCGAAGGTTTTGAACCTTTGGCCGCGGTCAACATTGTGGTTACTTCGCCTTATGTCGGGGCTACTATGGAGCTCTGCCAAGACTTGCGCGGTGACCTCATTAATGTCTCTTATCTAGATCAATTAGTGGAAATCGAGTACCTCCTACCGCTTATCGAAGTTATCACCGCTCTTCATGATAGTTTAAAAAGTGTTACCCAGGGCTTTGGTTCCCTCGACTACGAGTTGGCCGGCTGGCAAAAAGCGGAGCTTGTCAAACTGGAAGTTCTTCTCAACCATGAAGTCTTTGCCCCCATGAGCGTCATCACCGTCAAACAAAAAGCCTATGCCAAAGGTAAAAAAATGGCCGAAAAACTTAAAGAAGCCATTCCCCGTCAACAGTTCGAGATTCCCATCCAAGTCACCATCGGTGGTCAGGTCATCTCCCGGGAGACCATCAAAGCCTACCGCAAGGATGTCGACTCCAAGCTCCACGGCGGTGACTTTACTCGAAACTTAAAACTCCTCAACAAACAAAAGAAGGGTAAAGCTCGCATGAAGCAGTTCGGTAAGGTCAGCGTGCCTCAAGAAGCTTTTCTGGCCATCGCCAAGTCCTAGCTATAAATATCCTATAACTTGACTTTTTCCCGTTTTTGTGCTAAACTCCCCTCATCTTAAGTATCTTTAAAAGGAGGCTTCTGTGCCTAAATCCGAACTGAGCCATACCCAAAAGCTTGCCGGCGTTCTACACGATCTCAAGTGCCGCGGTAATAACACTGAAATGTGTGCCTGGTGGTATCGCAATGATCCATTGAATGATAACAATAACTGGGAAACCAAAATTTATATGGAAATGGCCCAAAAGTTCGAAAAGCGTCCCCTAAAAGAAGTCATCGATTTCCTCAAGGACCTTTTTGGCAACTTGCTTGTAGAGGAAGCTCTTCGAGCGAACGATCTTTTAGTCCCAAACACCCCCTAAAGGGGGTGTTTTTTATTAGTGTAAAATATGCCAGCTCAGATCTTTTACAAGGAGGTGTTCATGTACCAACCTCGTAACCCCTATACTCCCCAGCAAGGTGAAGCTTTTACCCCTCAGCAGTACCTTTCTCGATATCTATATTTCTATCGGTGGGAGGCAGAAAATAAATCCGAACATCTCCAGACTTGTTCTCTCGATAATCGTTTTGAATTACTTAAGAATGGCTTTTGCTGTCTTGGTTATCTGAAACAATATATCGATTCTCAACTTCTGGAAGTAGCCGGCTGTCAAACCGGCTTTTGGGTTGAGCCGGTGGGGTTTCAGGTTTGGCTCTCCTTCGCTTGGAAACGGCTTGAGGAGTTAGAAGAGGGCCATGATTACTTTGAGCTCTGGGATAAAACCCTCAGAAAAGAAGGACGCGAATTTTTTGCTTGGATGGAAAACACTCCGTTCGTTAATCGTCCTGGTTTTTCGGCTTACAGTTTCCTCGACGCTTGCCGAAAATATTCTTTTCAGCCGGACACAACCCTCGTTTCGATTTGTTTTGACTAAACTTTACCCGCCTTCACCGGCGGGTTTTTCTTACCCTATCGCCGCCAAATGGCTCAAAAAACTCTGTGATAATAGGTCGGCATTATTTGGGTAAAGCTTCATCCAATGATAGGTATCTTGAACAAAATACTCAATTTCTTTTTTAGAAACACCTTTAAACCTGGGATCTGCGTAATAAATTCTCCCTAAGGTCATTCTTCGACATTTGTGACAGCTACCGCACCAGTGTGAAGAACTCTTTTCGGCAATGATTGGCGTTTCTCTTTCCCATTTCCGGCGATTATTATCTACCTGAAAAGGTGCCGAAAAACAATTCTGCACCATGGGGAGAATAGATATTCCCAGTTTTTTTTCTAGATCAATTATTTCTCCAATCGTCTCAATATCTCCCGGATCCACTCCTACCACTTCCACATCCAGACCTGTTTCCTTTAGAAGTTGATTGAACCATTTCCAGACATCCGCATTTTCACTAAAATGAAAGTCTTTCGAGTTCCCCATGCCGCCTTCGATCAAAACGGTCTTGACCTTATTCGGTGCCGATTCGATCGCTACGGTCAAGGCCAGCAATAAGTCTCTAGTCCTCATGGTCTCAAAACCGGTGCTTCCGGAACCATTTCGAAGTTTTACTGAGAGGTAAGGCACTTCCCAGGCCCGACATTGTTCCTCACTGGCCAGCGCCTCTCGGAAGTTTCCTTTGGCATTTAGATTCTTTAGATGTACGGCCAGGGGCACCTCTCTCTGTTCTAGCAGTTTTACAATTCTATAAACCGAGTCTAAGCCACCGGAGTGGGAAGTCGCTTGGTCAAATTGTTTTCGCTCCACCGTCTCGTCTCTTATTGCCGGCTTTACTTGTCCGGACAGTTTGACAATTCTCGGTTTCTTTTTTCCATAATAATCGTATAAAGAGTTCAGTATTTCCGAAAAATGAAAATCAAAATTAGTCTCAATTTTTTCCGGCATGACCGGGCCCAAAAGGTGTGCCGACATCATCGACCTCATCAGGTCTTGAGTTTCTTTCGTCGCGCCTTCCCCAAATCTATCTGTCTCGACAATCGCCAAACTGCGTTTTCCCTCCTTATTCAACATCGACAAATCAAAAGGATTTTTCTCCGACAATAAAATAGTGGCAGTCTGTTGTTCCGGTCTAGGCATCGATAGGCGGCATTATACGCCTACCTCTCTTTAGAACTCCAGCGTAAACATCGCCGCGGTATTGGCGCCAAAGAACTCGGAGGTTTTCCAGGTAGCTGAAGTGGTCGCCACATCTAGTGATCGGCTACTGCCCATAAAATCGGTCCTGGTAATTTTGAAATTTCCTTTGGGTAAGTTTTCAAATGTCATCGGTACTGCTTCCGCGTGAGTCCCTTTGGGGTCATAGTTCACCACCATGATTTTTAGATTTCCATTGTCATCCGTCGATGCAATACTCTTGACCCACGAACCCTCACCGGCAACTCCTACCCGATAAGGTCCCAAGTTATTAAGAAACTGCAAAGCGTAGTAACGCGGCTTTTTCTCCGGCGGGCCAAATTTTTCATGAGTTAGCACTCCCCAGCGACCCCAGTATTTTTCATTGCCCGGACCATCTTTAATTTCAAAAAGAAAAGCTCTGTCAATCGCCCCCATCATCGCTCTGGCTCCGGCCAAAGTGTGAATGGCTCCAAACTTGCCGTCATAACCTTTATCAATTTCACTGTTATGTCCCCACTCCGTCACATAAAACTTTAGGTTCACTAGGGCCGGAATATTTTCGGCCCATTTTCGAGCTTGTTTGGCATCCTTTTCGTACTGCTCCAAGTCATAGGAATAGCGGTGCCAACTCACAAAGTCCAAGCGCAGATTATTACTGTCGGCATATTTAATTAGTCTCTCCAGCCAGTTTTGGTATAACCCCGTCGTCGCCGGACCGCCAATTTCAAAAAGGTTAGCTCCCCGGACTCTCGCGGCCGCCTTAGCCGATGCGGTGTACATCTCTAAGTAATTTTTATCCCCATAAGTTTTATAGTCTCCAAATAAATCCGGCTCATTCCAGACTTCATAAATAACACCATCAATATTTTTTTGAGTTCGGCCACTATAGTGCTCGATGGTGGCTTGGACTACTTGCCCCCACTCGTTCCAATCTTTGGCCGGCGCCACCATATCGCCTTTGGAAATTACCTCGGGCATATATGAGAGGGATAAGAAAGGTTTGGCTCCCGTCGCTAATATTGTTTGCACTGCCACATCCAGGCCGGACCAATCAAAAGTCAACTGGTCTCCATTTTTGGAAACGACTTTAAACGCATCATAGATATGGTCGAGGCGAATATACTCGGGTTTCAAGGCTTTCACCGCCTCCACTACCGGGGCAATCATTTCTTTGGGTTCTTCTCCTCCTTGGCCAATATTTCTCCACGGTTCCGGTAATTTTCCGAGCACCCCTTCATAATTAAAAACTAAGTCGGCAGAAACTCCTGCTGCTCTACCTACATATTGCAGGGCATTTGGAATTGCTATCACCACCAAAATGATGACCAAAAGCCCGATTGCCAGCGGTGTCAATCCTCTAAGTATTTCTTTTTTTGTGGCCATAATTAACTTTACCACGAATACTTGACAGCCCATTATCACTCATGCTAGTATACTGCTAACTATGGATTTGACCGAGCGCCAGATACTCATATTAAAGACCATTGTCGAAGAATTTACCCAAACGGCGGAACCTGTTGGTTCGGTGGCTTTGGAAAATAAATATCGTCTTGGCGTTTCCCCGGCGACACTAAGAAACGAAATGGCTATCTTGGAAGAAAAAGGTTTTCTTTCCCAGCCCCATTCCTCTTCCGGCCGAGTTCCTACCCCTATGGCCATCAAGTTTTATGTCAATGATTTGATGAAAGAAAAAGTTCTTTCGGTCGCCGAAGAAGTTGGCGTCAAGTCCCGAGTTTGGGACCACCGTTTTAATCGCGATGATCTCCTCAGAGAAGCCACCAAAGTTCTCGCCGAAAGAACCAAAAATTTGTGTGTGGCCACTACTGATGAAGGTTTTAGTTATCATTCCGGCTACGCCAATATTTTTAATTCGGTGGAGTTTGAAAATCACCTCGATGTCACCCGCGAAATTTTTTATCTCCTTGATCAACACCAACGACTCTTAGACATTTTTGGTCGAGCCTCAGGCAACAACCCCATCCATTTACTGGTCGGTGACGAGATGGGTCAAGGACTTTTTCAGCCGGTAAGCTGTGTCTTCGCCGATATTCATATTGGTGGTCGTCGTGGCAGTCTTGGTATCATCGGCCCGAGCCGTCAAGAATATGACAAGAATATTCCCTTTGTGCGCTATGTCGCCAATTTAGTCAATCAAATCGCTGGAGAATGGTAAAAAAAACTCACTCCCACCAAATCAATACTTCTGACCGGGTCGCCACTCCGGAGGAATTTATGAAACTCGAAGAAAGCTTCAAGCTTTCGGAAGAAAAATACAAACGAGTTTTGGCCGATTACCAAAATCAAGAACGCCGCCACCATGAGATGTCTTCGACCTTGGTCAAAATGGCCTCCGCTTCTTTGCTCGAAAAACTTCTTCTTAGTTTAGACGGTCTTCGTCTGGCCCAATCTCACCTCAAGGACAAGGGTTTACAAATGGTTATTGATCAAATCCAGTCCACTTTTACCTCCGAAGGTCTTTCGGAAATCAAAACCGATGGTGAAATTTTTGACCCTCTCACTATGGACTGCGTCGAACTGGTTCCCGGTGAAAAAGACAAAGTTGTGGAAACTCTTTCTCCTGGTTACTACCTTTTTGACAAAGTTCTCCGTCCTGCTAAAGTGAAGGTTGGTTCGGGGTCTTAAAATTTCTTTTTATTCGCTTAATAATTAAATAAAAATTAACTAAATCATATGTCCAAAATAATCGGTATCGATCTCGGTACTACCAACTCCGCCATCGCCGTCATGGAAGGTGGCAAGGCCAAAATCATCCCTTCTGCCGAAGGTCGCAACACCTTCCCTTCCATTGTCGAACCTGTCAAAGGTTTGGTCGGTGATGTCGCCAAGCGTCAAATGGTTCTCAACTCGGCCAACACTATTTTTAGTGTCAAACGACTCATGGGCCAAAAATTCTCCGGCAAACAAGCTCAAAAAACTAAGGAGATTGCCCCATACGATATTGAGTCCGGCAAAGATGGTATGGCCATCATTACTATTGCAGGCAAAAATTACACCCCTCAAGAAATCTCCGCCAAGATTTTACAAAAAGCCAAGGCCGATGCCGAAGCTTATCTCGGCCAACCGGTCACTGACGCGGTTATTACTGTTCCCGCTTACTTCGACGATTCTCAACGCCAAGCCACCAAACAAGCCGGCGAAATTGCCGGTCTTAATGTCCAACGCATTGTGAACGAGCCTACTGCTGCGGCTCTGGCCTATGGTCTCGATAAAGGCAAAAATGAAACGGTCGTCGTTTATGACTTGGGCGGTGGCACTTTCGATGTCTCTATTCTCGAACTGGGCGACGGAGTCTTCGAAGTCAAGTCCACTAACGGTGACACTTTCCTTGGAGGTGATGATTTTGATCACCGTATCATCGAATACATCGTCTCCGAATTCAAAAAAGAATCCGGCGTCGACCTGTCACTCGACAAACAAGCACTTCAGCGAATTAAAGACTCCGCCGAAAAAGCCAAGATCGAACTTTCCAGTGCTACTGAAACCGAGATCAATCAGCCCTTCATCACTCAGGTCAATGGCCAACCTCAACATCTCACCATGAAGATTTCCCGCGCCAAGTTGGAAGAGTTGGTCGACGACTTAATCCAAAAAACCATTGAACCCTGTAAAAAGGCTTTGGCCGATGCCAAGATCGACAAGTCCAAAATCGCCGAAGTCATTCTCGTCGGTGGTATGACCCGTATGCCCAAAGTTCAGCAAGTAGTTAAGGACTTCTTTGGCAGAGAACCCAACAAATCGGTGAACCCCGATGAAGCTGTGGCTCTTGGCGCCGCCATTCAAGGTGGTGTCATTGCCGGCGATGTCAAAGATGTTCTTCTCCTCGATGTCACTCCTCTGACCCTTGGTATCGAAACCATGGGAGCCGTCATGACTCCTCTCATCGAAAGAAATACCACTGTGCCGAGCAGTAAGTCTCAAGTCTTTAGTACGGCGAGTGACAATCAACCCCAGGTCGAGATTCACATCCTACAGGGTGAGCGCCCCATGGCAGGGGACAATAAGACCTTGGGTAGTTTTGTTCTCGATGGTATTCCGGCCGCACCTCGTGGCATCCCCCAGATCGAAGTCACTTTTGATATCGATGCTAATGGTATCTTAAATGTTTCTGCCAAAGACAAGGCCACAGGCAAAGAGCAAAAAATCACCATCAAGAATGCCAGTAATCTCTCGGACGCCGAAGTCGAAAAGATGAAACAAGAGGCCGAGAAATACGCCGAGGAAGACAAAAAGAAAAAGGAACTTGTCGACAAGCGCAACGAAGCCGATTCTTTAATTCTCCAAACCCGTAAAGTTTTGAAGGATGCCGGTGATAAATTCGGTGCCGACGCCGCTAAAGAGATGAACGACTCACTCGATGATCTCGAAAAAGAGCTCAAAAATGACTCGGCTACTCTAGAGTCTCTCGATGCCAAACTCAAAGTTTCGACCGACCTGGTCCAAAAACACGCCGAGGCTCTCTACAAAGCCGCTTCTGAAAAAGATAAACCGGCCGAGGAATCCAAAACTGAAGAGGGTTCTACCGAAACCAAAACCGCTGAAGAGGGCGAAGTCGTCGAGTAAACTTCATGGCCACCACTCGAGACCTTTACGATATTTTAGGTTTAAGCAAATCCGCCACCGCGGCGGAGATTAAATCTGCCTATCGTAAATTGGCTCTCAAGTTTCATCCGGATGTCAACAAAGAAGCCAACGCACACGACAAGTTTAAGGAGATCAACGAAGCTTATGAAATACTAAGCAGTCCGGAAAAGAAACAGAAGTACGACCAATTTGGTCATGCTGCTTTTGGTGGCGGCACCGGCTTTAATCCTAATCCGGGCGCTTCCGGTAATCCTTTTTCGAGTTACTACTCAAATGGGGGCAACATCAACTTCGAAGATCTTTTTGGTGGTCAGGGCGGCTTTTCCGATCCCTTCGACATTTTTAGTGCCTTTTTCGGCGGGGGAGCCCAGACCGGCCGTCGCCAGGTGAAACCTCACTACTCTTTAAAACTGGAATTTATGGAAGCGGTCAACGGTACCGAGAAAACCATTGTTCATCAGGGAAAACATTACACCGTTAAAGTCCCTGCCGGCATCGATGAGGGAAATCGCATCCGCTACGATGATTTTGATGTCAGTTTTGAAATTAAATCCAGCCCTATTTTTAAGCGGGAAGGTTCAGATGTCATCGTCAACTATGAAGTGCCTTTCACTCAGGCCATTTTAGGTGGCGACATCATGGTGCCCACTCTCACCGGAGATCTGAAACTTCGTCTGCGCCCCGGTACCCAACCGGAGTCCGTTGTCCGCCTCAGCGGCAAAGGCATCAAACACCTTCAGGGCAATCAACATGGCGACCTTTATATCCGCTACATCATTAAGTTCCCCACCCGCCTCTCCGGCAAGCAAAAAGATTTGCTCCAAAAATTCGAAGAACTCTCCTAAAACAAATCCTCAATCAATTATTTGTCTGCTCCTGTACGAAAGCTCAAATTTGGAGGTGTTACTTTTTCTTGTCCTGCACCATACTGACTTTGAATTTCTTGTGTTACTGGTTCTGTAATCTGAGCAAATAGCATCATCGCAATTGGATCTCTAAAATTTAGTCGAATTCTGAAATTGCCAAGATTCTTCATCTCTAAAACTACTCTGTGGGGTATGCCCCCCAATGTACCGTCTGTAATTGATGCAGTGACATGAATGGTCAGTCCAAGGCGAGCAATGGTACTTCTTCCATCCAAAATAGCTAATATATTTGCGGGTGTTTGAACCGCCTCAAAAGTGGCTGCCAGTATAAATTGATTGGGCTCTAAATAGAATTCTTCTTTAGTCAAATCAACTTCTTTATATATTGGGTTTTGACCACCACTAATTTGCACCGTCTGGTCAGGTTCGGGTATAAGAATATCTTTGGCCAAGTGTATCCGTAAACCAACAGGTCTAATATTCTTCTTTTCAAACTCTGGCTTTACGATAATTTTACCTTCATCAATATATTTTTCGATCGTTTTATGCGACAAAAACATGGTTGTATTCTACTCTTAAATAATTTAATCTCAAAACAGCGTTTAACTCTCTTTCCCAAACACATATTTCTCGAGCTCCCTCTTCATTTGTGATTCATTCTCAATACCCTTGCAATAGGCGAGAAATCTGAGGAAGGTAGCCGAGTGCGATTTTCTAAGCTTCTTTAGCACAATGTCAGCAATTTCCATCGACATAATTCTTTTTCTTTTTAAAAACAAGATGTCTCTTTCCACTTCGCGGGTAATTTTTTCGACTACTTTTTCTCGATCAGATGTCTTTGATCCGATAGTGGCACCATAAATACCGGAATATAGTTTTCCCCGATTAAATACCTCAGCCGCACCTGATTTTTTTATGACTACCAGGTGGGAAAGATCCACTGCTTCCTGTGTTGTAAAAACTTCCAGGCAATTCAAACAATTTCTTCTGCGCCATATCTGGGTTTGTTTTAGTGTTGGCCGAGAGTTGGTAACTTGTGTTTGGAGCGAGTGGCAATAAGGACATTCCATGTCTATATATAGTTATTATATTTTTAGTTTTAGTACTATTTTATCTTTGTGTCAAGGCTATTACGCTTGATTTTATGGCTATATCATGTTCTATCAATATATTGTTATCAAATATATTCTTGATTATGATCAAAGAAAAAGAATCCTCTCAAAACTGGGAAACCGTTGGTCGGCCTGGATATCAAGGCAAGGGCAAAGATGAACAGATCGCAAGTTGGAACCATATTTATGGTGAAGGGAACTGGAGACTGGCTTGGCAACTAGCCGACGGCCAGGTCCTAAACTTTGATCAGGTTTTTCAGCACTATGTAGAAGGTTACATTTTATATTTTGAAAACCACCAGGAAGAAGCCATCTTTCTTACGGACAACTTCTCGTATGGTTATGATAAAGATCAAGTTAGCAGGGAGGAAGCGTTTAACCCTCTCGCTCTTGTCAACCAGCCTGGTAGACCCAACCAATTTCATCATGTCGCCTTAAACCTCGCTTTAGAGTTATTTCTTGGTTTAAAGTTTCGCGGCACCGAGCCAATTCAAATTCGCGAAGGCAAGCCCCACACCGATCCTGCCACTTGGCCAGCAGGCTGGGCCTGGGGACCTGGTCATATTCCTGCCGTTAACCCCGAGCTAATTCCTAATTCAGATGTCTCCTCTTGGTGGCAAAAGGGCAGTATTGAAGATCTCTATCAATCTGCTAAGATTCTTCAAATCAAAAGATGAGTAAAAAACTAACCAAGATCACTCACTTTCTCTACGAGCTGGGGACTTTACGCAAAACAGCTAGAAGCCATCGCCAAACTCTCCTTACGAATGACCTCTCGGACAACATTGCCTCCCATTCGTATCGCGTCACCGCCATCGGCTGGTTTTTAGCCAAGCTTGAAAAAGCTGATCCATACAAAGTACTTCTGATGTGTCTGTTTCATGACTCCGGTGAAACCCGTACTGGAGATCAAAACTGGGTCCATAAAAAATATATCCAAACTTATGACCAGGATGTCGTCAGAGATCAACTTTCTGTTCTTCCAATGTCGGCGGAACTGCTACTAATCAACTCAGAATATGAAGACCGAAAATCTCTCGAATCTAAATTAGCCAAAGACGCCGATTTTTTGGACCAAATTTTGCTACTGAAAGAGTACGCCTGGCAGGGGAATCAAGAAGCCGCTCTCTGGCTAAAGGACAACGAACAGTTTAAACGACTCCACACCAAGTCAGCTCGGGCCATGGCCACCGAGATTATGTCCCAAAAACCAAGTGATTGGTGGGGCAAAACCGGCTGGACCGCGGATCGAAGGTCATAAAAACCCCGCTCTTGGCGGGGTGAAGCTCTAGCGAATGAAACCAAAATACTGCAGTAATCGAGGAAATCCTTTTTTCATTTTCGGATCAAAGAAGTTTCCGTCCGGCCCAATGATCAATCTGTTGGCCACCTCGCCGGCTTCTTCTTGAGTCCAGATGCCACTGGCTCGGATGGCATCTTCATGGATGACCACTTTAGCTCTCTTTCGGCTTCCGACGAGCCCTAATAAAATATTGATCACTTCAGATTGCCAGGCGAACTCATCGTTGTGGACGGAATGAAATCCTATCCAATAGGATTGATCCGGGTTCAATTTCTCGACCTCTTCTCTGGTTGGCATCTAAACCTCCGCTTTTAATGGACTTGCTGCCCGTATTCTAGCACCTCTAGTCGCCGCTATTTATGCTACAATAGGCAGGATAAGTGAGTTATTTAAGGGCGGCGTAGGTCGTCTTTTTTAACAAAAAATAAAATATAAAAACTATGGATACCCAAACTTTATCGGCCCGTACCGAATTTGCCGCCGCCATTAACCAAATCTGCTCCGAACGAGGAATCTCCACGGATACCGTTTTAAAGGCTATCAACGATGCTTTAGTCGCCTCTTTTAAGAAGGATTATCCGGAACAGGCCCTCAAGTTCGAGGAAGATGAGCTCATCGTCAGTGCCGATGTTGATTCAGATAATGGCCAATTCCGCCTTTTTGTGGGTAAAGAGGATGCCAAAAAGAAAGAACTCAAAGAAATCACCCCTCCGGGTTTTGGTCGTATTGCCGCTCAGGCCGCCAAACAAGTCATTCTCCAAACCATTCGCGAGGCTGAGCGAGACGCTGTCCTTTCTGAGTATCAAGAGCACCTTGGCGAAGTCATGTCCGGTATGGTCCAGCGCATGGACGGCCGCAATGTGGTTATCGACCTCGGCCGTGGCCAGGCTGTCATGCCTCCTGAGGAACAAGTTCACACTGAGTACTATCGCTTAAACTCTCGCCTCAGCGTTTACCTTAAAGAAATCACTGAGACTATTAAAGGAAAGCAAATTATTGTTTCCCGCGCCGATGATCATCTCTTGGCCGGACTTTTCCAAAGAGAGGTTCCCGAGGTCAACTCCGGTGCTGTCTTAATTAAAGCTATTGCCCGCGAGCCGGGGTCCCGCTCCAAAGTCGCTGTCGAATCTACCCAAGCCGGTGTTGATCCGGTTGGATCCTGTGTCGGTCAAAAAGGAGTTCGCGTTCAAGCCGTCATCAATGAATTAAATAACGAAAAAATCGATATCATTCAGTTCTCCGAGGAAAAAGACAAGTTTATTAAGTCTGCCTTGGCCCCCGCTGAAGGTTTAACCATCGTCTTTGACAAACACTCCGGTGAGACCACTATCACTGTTCCGGATGATCAGCTTTCTTTAGCAATTGGCCGTGGTGGTCAAAATGTGAAACTGGCTGCCAAACTCACTGGCTCCAAACTCCGCATCATCTCCGATAAAGCGACTGAAGATACTGCCATCGTCGCCACCGGCACCGAGGAATTTGAAATTGACCAGCTGGGACTGGACACCAAGTCCAGAAATCTCTTGGTCGAAGCCGGTCTCACCCACATTGAAGATCTCATGGAAGACAAGTTGGACAAGGTTAAAGGACTGGGTCCCAAAAGCCTGGAAAAAATCAAAGTCCAGCTCGCCTCTTATAAAAGCTAATTAAATCCTATGCCAGAAAATACCTCGGCCACGAGACCTCCCGTGGTTACTATTCTTGGGCACGTCGATCACGGCAAGACCTCGCTTTTGGATCGCATTCGTCATGCTCAGGTGGCCGCCGGTGAAGTTGGTGGTATTACTCAGGCTATCGGAGCGTATCAGATCGAACATCACGGCCATAAAATTACCTTTATCGATACTCCCGGTCACTCCGCTTTTTCGGCTATGCGTCGTCGTGGTGGTCAAGCCGCCGATGTCGCGGTCTTGGTCGTCGCCGCCGATGACTCTGTCATGCCTCAAACTGTCGAGTCCATCGAACACATTAAGTCCGCCGGTATTCCTTTTGTTGTCGCGGTCAACAAAGTCGACCTTCCGGGAGTTAATCCGGATCGAGTCAAAACGGATTTAGCCAACAACAATGTTTATTTGGAAGGTTATGGTGGTAATATCCCTTTCGTTAATATTTCAGCCAAGACCGGCGTCGGTGTCGATGAATTATTGGAAATAATTTTACTTTTGGCCGAACTTGAAGAACTCAAAGATAACTCTGCCGACATCCCCGCCACCGCTTTGGTAATTGAGTCCTCACTCCATCCCCAAATCGGCCCTTTGGCCACCTTACTGGTTAAAAGTGGGGTGTTTAATAAAAATGACAATCTTTTCTTGGCCAAAAAAAATATTGGCAAGATCCGGTCCATGATTGATTTCACCGGTAAAACCATCACCTCGGCTCCTCCCTCGATGCCTTTTCAAGTCATTGGGCTTGCCGAAGTGCCTAGCGTTGGCGATCTTCTGACCAATCTCTTAACCACTCCCGAAGCCTCTTCCGGTATCGAGTCGAGTGCAGAAGCCACTCTTTTTGATTCCGAAAAACCCACGATTCTTTTGAAAGCCGATGTTCAAGGGTCTCTTGAAGCCGTCTTAGGTTTTATCAAAAATCAGGCCAACATCGTGGCCTCGTCGGTGGGGAATGTTACCGATTCGGACATTGAGACTGCCTCTGCCGCCGGTGCCGAGATTTTAGGATTTAATGTCCGCATCGGTAGTAATGTCGCCAGATTAGCCGAAATTGAAAAAGTAAAGTTCACGAACTTCCGCATCATCTATCAACTCTTTGATTATTTAAAGGGTCTTCAAGATAAAAAAACTCTGGCCCAGGGACCCAAAATAATTGAAACCGGCCAAGCCACCGTTCTCAAAGTTTTCAATTTTAAAGGCACCATCGTTTATGGTTGTCTGGTCAACTCCGGTAAGATCAAACTCCATGATCAAATCCAGTCTTCACGAGTTTCTTCCATTCAAGTGGGTAAAGCCAATGTCGATGAAGTTAAAAAAGACCAAGAATGTGGTTTGGTTTTATCGCCCAAAATGGATCTCAAACCCGGTGACATAATCACGGCGACTGCTGTAGAATCCTAGTTATGGAAGATCAAAATCAATTTGTTTCTGCCGCCAAGTTACTCGAGTCCGCCAAGTCGGTTATCGTTATTCTCCCCGGTGATCCATCTGCCGATATGGTCTCAGCCGGTTTAAGTTTGCATCTTTCTCTTCTATCCGCCGGAAAAAAATCACAAATTGGCTGTGGCAGTGAAGTCCATGTTAGTCCTGGGATTTTGGGAGCCGGAGAAATTGTTGATAGTATCGGGGCCAAGAACTTGATTATTTCCTTTAATTATCACGAAGATGATTTGGAAAAAGTCGACTACGATGTTCGACCGGACGGCAAGTTTTATCTAATGATCAAACCGAAGGCCGGCGCACCCGTTCCCGATGTCAGCAATGTCAAATATTCCTATTCCGGCGCGGTCGCCGATCTCGTCATTACCATGGGAATAAACTCTTTGGAGGAATTGGGTAAAATTTATGCCGATGAAAAAGCCTTTCTGGACCAAGCTACCATCTTAAGCCTCAATCTTAGTCCTCGCCCTGCTTCATTCACCGAACATCTACTTCACCAAAGTTTTAACTCTTTTGCCGAGCAAATTACCGTTCTTTTGGACAAAGCCGGCTTCAAGCCGTCTCCCGACGCCGCCAAGAATCTTTTGAGTTCTATTTATTCCGAAACCAAAAACCTAACCAGTCCCCGCATGACCGCCGACACTTTTTCGGCCATTTCTTTCCTGATGAAGCAAGGGGCCAAACTGCCTAACCAACCGGCTTTCGCTACTCGTTTTGCTCCTCCGGCCTTTTTTGAACCTCCTCTTGCTCCCACTCTTTCGGATCAGTCCTTTGAAGAGGAAAGTTTTTCTGTCGGTCAAGAAGAAATTCCCTTGCCTCTCGAAGAAAATCAGCCGGCCGCGGCCGAACTTCCCATCGACCGCATCGGTCTTCCTCCTCTGGACACTCTTCCCCCGGACTTGGTCGGCCAAACCATCGAGCCCGTTCCTCAAGACTGGACTCAGCCGAAGATTTTCCGAGCCTCGGATCAGTAGTATAATATCCCATAAGTTACTTTCCGGAGGTTTACTTTGACAAGTGCTATTTTCTTTTCCATCGACCCGGTTTTGGAAGCCAAAATCCATTTCGTCTACGATCAAGCTCAACTTCTCGGATTGACACTGCCCGATCAGGTCTTGTCTCATCTCCTTATCCCGGCGGATGAGGCCTTGGCCATTTCTCGAGGACAACTGGACACCCCTTCCTACCGAAAAATGCTTCTGGCGAGCCTTCTTCTCTCCGCCTCACTTCTTCTCACTCGAGCCCACGACCAGGCCTTGCAAACCAGTTTTGGGCAAGAACTAACCCGCTATTGTTTGCTTTAAGACCCCTCAACGGGGTCTTTTTTTGTGCCTGTTGGCAAATTGGGTTCTTTCTGCTACAATACCAACTTGATATGGCTCTTAAATCCGACACCAAACTAGACATCATAAAAAAGTTCGCCGCCAGTACCAAAGACACTGGTTCTCCTCGCGTTCAGATCGCCTTACTCACTTCTCAGATTGAGGAGCTGACCGGCCACCTGAAGGTTCACAAAAAGGACAACCACTCCCGTCGAGGTCTCCTGAAGATTATTTCCAAACGCCGCCGTCTCCTGAACTATCTTAGTAAGTCCAATCCGACCGATTACTTAGATATCACCAAGTCTCTTAAAATTACCAGCCAGTTGCGCTCAGCCCAATAACTGTCTCCCCTCAGGTGAGACAAAAGTCATTGAGGAGTAAAAAGAGCCAATCCGAGGGTTCGTTCTTTTTTCTTCTCAAGACCAGGGCCAGCCGACTTTAACAAAAGAAAGGACCCGGGTATGACCTATCCATCCACCACCATTGTGCTCAATGGTAAAACCATTATTATCGAGACCGGCCGCTTTGGCGCCCAGGCCTCCGGTTCTGTGACCGTCCGTTGCGGCGACACGATCGTCAATGCCGCAGTTGTTGCTTCCAAGAAAATTAAAGAAGGGATCGATTATTTTCCTTTGTCTTTAGAGTATCAGGAAAAGTATTACGCCGGTGGTGTTATTAGCTCCAGCCGTTTTATCAAACGAGAAGGTCGTCCTTCCGAAAACGAAATCCTTACCGGTCGTGTTATCGACCGCTCTCTGCGTCCTCTTTTTGATCAAGGCTCCCGTAATGAAGTTCAAATCATGGTTTCACCACTTTCGTATGATGGATCCGAAGAGCCGGAAATCTTAGCTGTTATCGCCGCTTCTGCCGCCGTCTCTCTTTCCGACTACCCTTGGGCCGGACCTGTGGGCGCCGTTCGCGTCGGAATGGATGGCAACGGTGAATACTTGGTGAATCCTACTGTTGAGCAGAAACTAAACTCTCCTCTTGATCTCGTCATTTCCGGTCCTAAAGGCGGTATTTCCATGGTTGAGTCCGGTGCCAGTGAAGTTTCTGAAGAGAAAATGATCGGTGCCCTCAAATTCGCTCAAGCCCATGTCAACACAATTGCCGATGCCATCGCCGCTTTTGCCAAAGAAAATGGCAAGAAGAAACGCAACATAGTCATCGCCGGTATTGATCCCACTGTTGAAAAAATCGTCAAAGACGAATTCCAAAATGTCGAGGAAATTTTAGTTAACGAAGCCAAAAAAACCGGCACTCCCGTTTCTGAAATTACTGCTGCTATCGCGGCCAAGTACCCTGAAATTAATCCCAATCAAATCAATGAAGTGGCCGATGGCTTACTCCGTGATCTGGCCCGTTCCCAAATTCTTGACAAAAATATCCGGGCCGATGGTCGAGAGATTGAAGAAATTCGAAAAATTAACATCGAAGTCGGTTTGCTTCCCCGTACTCACGGGTCTGCTTTCTTCCAAAGAGGTCTAACTCATGTACTTTCCGTCGTCACTCTCGCTTCTCCGGCCAGAGCCATGACCATTGATGGCATGAAAGGTGAAGAAATCCGTCGTTACATGCACCACTATAATATGCCCGGTTACGCTGCCGGCGAAACCGGTCGTCCCGGCACCGGCCGTCGTGAAATTGGTCACGGTGCTCTGGCTGAAAGAGCTTTAATCCCCGTGCTGCCCTCTGCCGATGTTTTCCCTTACACTATTCGTGTCGTTTCCGAAGTCATGTCCAGTAATGGTTCGACTTCCCAGGCTTCCGTTTGTGGTTCTACTTTATCCCTCATGGATGCCGGTGTTCCTCTGAAGAAACCGGTCGCCGGTGTGGCCATGGGTCTTATCACCGAAGGGGACAAATATGTTACTCTGACCGACATTAGTGGTTTTGAAGATCACTTTGGCGACATGGACTTTAAAGTCGCGGGCACCAAAGATGGTATTACTGCTCTTCAAATGGACTGTAAGGTTACCGGTGTTAACGCCGACATCCTGGTCAAAGCTTTAGAGCAGGCCAAGCGAGGTCGCTTGAAACTTTTGGATATCATGAACGAAACTCTTGATGCTCCACGACCGAAATTGTCTCAGTATGCTCCGAGAATTACTTCCACCAAAGTACCTCAGTTGAAGATCGGTGAAATCATTGGCCCGGGGGGCAAGATGATTCGTCAAATTCAAGAAGATTTTGGTGTCGAGATTGATATTCAAGAAGACGGTACCGTTACTGTCACCGGCAAAGAGCAGCTCAAAGTCGATGGGGCTATCGCTTACATCGATGCTATGGTTGCCGAAGCCGAGGTTGGTAAAACCTACCAAGGCACTGTCGTCCGTATCGAAGCCTTTGGCGCTTTTGTCAACATCATCCCCGGTAAAGATGGCTTGGTTCATGTTTCTCAAGTCAATCCTGATACTTTCCGCGCCATGAAAGAAGGCGACAAAGTGACGGTCAAATGCTACGAAATCGATTCCATGGGCCGAGTCAATCTCACCATGTTGGAAGAAGGCCAAGCTCCTTTCCGCGCCGAGCGCCCGGCCGGCGGCTCCGGTTTTGGTGGTGGCCAACCAAGTGGTGGTCGCAGTTTCGGTGGTGGAGATCGAGGTGGACGCCCCCAAGGCGGCCGCCCCGGCTTCAACAAGTTCCGCGACACCCGCTAACAAAAAGCCCCAGTGATGGGGCTTTTTGATAGAATGAATCTAGATGGATAACCCCGCCCCCACCACGGACACTAACTCAATCGCTCGGCGCGACCTTGATTTGCTGAACAAAAAACTCGAAGGCGTTGTTATGCCGCCTGAGCTAAAACAAAAAGCTCTCGATATGGTCGCCCGTCTCGAGCGCATGTTTACCCAAGGCTTTTATTCCGAAGAGTTCGAAAAAGTCTCGCATTATATCGATTGGATCGTCAAAATTCCTTGGGACAAGCGCGTAGATAAACCGATAGATTTAACCTCCATTAAAGCCTCCATGGACAAAAGTCACTACGGTATGGAGTCCGTCAAAGAAAGAATTATTGAGTATATGGCGGTTCTGAAACTTCGCCAGACCAGGAACCTTGGTGTCGCCCGTGCCCCCATTCTCTGCTTGGTCGGTCTCGTCGGTACCGGTAAAACTACTTTTGCTTATGCTCTCTCCGAAGCGCTGGGCCGTCCCATCGCCCGTATTCCTTTTGGTGGCCTTGGCTCCGCCCGTGACCTCCGTGGTGAGTCCCGTTTGCACATCGAAGC
>JAHFKQ010000041.1 GCA_023245265.1 Candidatus Collierbacteria bacterium | reverse complement strand
GCGCGCCGCCATTGCCCGGGCCATCGCTTGTGATCCGCCCATCCTTTTTGCCGATGAACCGACCGGCAACTTGGACAAAGAAACATCGATTGATATTTTTAAGTTATTGCAAAAAATAAACGAAGCCGGCACCACCATTATTATGGCCACTCACGATGTGACCTTGATCGATCTCAGTTCGGCTCGGCGCATCAAGCTGGAAAAGGGTAAAATAATTTTGGACTCGGAAAAGAAAACGACCGCTAAAGAGCCCGAGACGGTCAAAAGTAAAACTAAAAAATAAATGAACACTGCCCTCAAAAATATCCGCCGGACCCCCTTTCAAGCCCTAGCCGCGGTTTTTGTGGTCTCCATCACCCTTTATGCCGTCGGTATTTTTGGTTTGGTTACTTTAGCTTCTCACACTATCCTCTTGAATTTTGAAACCAAGCCTCAAATCATTGCTTATCTCAAGGATGGCCATACGACAGACCAAGTCGCCGGGCTTATCAGTACTCTGACTTCGACTCAAGGTGTCAAAAATGCCCTCTACATTAGTAAGCAGGATGCTTTGGAACTCTATAAAAAAAGTGTCGGCAATGATCCCATTCTCTTAGGGACCGTGACCGACTGGGGCATTGTGACCGCCGACATTCTCCCCGCTAGCGTCGAGATTACCGCCAGTGACCCGAAGTCGTTCCAGACCATCGTCTCCATTCTGGAAAAGTCGGAAGTGGTGAGCGAAACACCGGCCGGCAAAAAAGAAATCGATTTTCCCCAAGATGTTATCACTGAGCTAACCAAATGGACCAATGCCATCCGTATGGCCGGACTGCTACTGATCGTCGCTCTCACCATCGTTTGTATTTTGACCATCATGATCATTATCTCAATGAAGATCTCGGCTCGACGGATCGAAATTGGTACCCTTAAACTCCTTGGGGCTCAAAACTACTACATCATCAAGCCCTATATCCAAGAATCGGTAATCTATGGTCTGGTCGGGGCTTTCGTCGGCTGGCTTTTAAGTTTCATTACCATTCTTTATTCCACTCCTTTCTTGGCTCCTCGTCTTGGTGGTGTCATTTCTTTCCCCATCCGTCCGGAAGTGATTGCCCTGCTCCTGGCCGCTCTCCTGGTCTTTGGCTTTATTCTGTCGCTTATCTCTAGCCTCTTCGCCACCTCCAGGTTCGTGAAGCGGTCAAAATGAAACGAATCCTTCTTCTCCTGTTTCTCACTATATTTTTGTTTTCGTTATTTCCGTCAAAACTCTTGGCCGAAGAGTGCCGTGAAACTAACTCCGGTATGGATGCCCAAACTCTAAGTAACATTAGTAATGCTTGTGAGGCGAAGATCTCTGCCAATCGCCAAGACCAGACTTCTCTCAAGCAGGCGATTGCGGCCCTCACCGCCAAAACCAATTTAGCTCAGGCCCAAATCAATCAAACTATTTCTCAGATAAATACCCTGGAAAAAGAAGTTACTGTCCTCAGTGGTGTTTTGGAAACAGTGAATGAGTCTCTGGATGAACTAGGCAAAATTTATCAAGCGCGCGTACGAGAAAGTTATCGCCGTTCCAGAGTGACACCGGTAGACATGATTTTTTCGACCGAGTCTTTTGGAGATTTTCTGACCAAGATGAAGTATCTCAATACCATCAAGGCCAAGGACCAATTAATTTTGAATGAGTTGGAAAGCACCCGCCTGGATTACGACCAACGCAAGACCGATAAAGTTACCAAACAAAAAGAGGTGGAAAAATTGAAAACTAAATTGGAAAGCCAAAAGAAAATTCTCAGCCAGCAGCAAAAGGACAAACAAAATATTCTTTCTCTGACCCAAAATGACGAGAAAAAATTTCAGTCCCTTTTAGCTCAAGCCAATGCGCTCGTGGCTTCCATGAGAGGTTTTACTTCCGGAGCCACTCCACTTAGCAATCAAACCCATTGTGACGACTGGGGTTGTTACTATAGTCAACGAGATTCGTCTTGGTTCTCCCAAAGAATCGGTGACTCTAGTGAAACTGTTGGTCGAGTCGGTTGTTTAATTACTTCGACTGCGATGATAGCTTCTCATTTGGGTAAGAATTTAAAACCCTCGGATATCGCCGCTTCGTCAAATCCCTTTTTTCCTTTTACGGCCTACATGAATGCTGGTAGTTGGACAGCCAACGGAGTCACGGTCAATCGACAACAAGGACTTTCAAAAGAAACGGTCGATAATGAGCTGGGAGCGGGCCGACCGGTAATTGCCGGCCTAAACACAGTCAATGGTACTCACTTTATTGTTTTGAAGGGCAAAAACGACCAGGGATACATCATGAATGACCCTTATATGGAAAACGGCTATGACAAAAAATTCACCGATACTTATAGTACCGGCCAGATCTTCCGCTACGACAAGGTGACCGTCAACTAATTTTCCAAAAAAAAGCCGACCTTTACAGGTCGGCCAAGCGTTAACTAAAGAGAGCATTTCTCCCGTCGAAGGCGGGATTCCTTCCGGATCTCCATTTTCGGAGAAACGATCCGGTATTTTAGGGTCTCCTTGTTAACCAAAGGCTATTTTGGTGTAGGTCTGGACTCGGTTTATCGGCGGAACTGCCGAGCCTATCCAAAGAAACCTTATCCCAAACTAGTCTTTAACTATGGGTATTATAAGCCCCCTCTAGCCCTTGTCAAGCCTTTTTCAAGACCGATTTTAGCTTCAGACCAATCTTCGGCCTACCTTTTTCTTCCGTCATGGCCAAAAGTTCAACCTGAACCAGATCTCCCACCCCGATTACTTCACTGGGGTGTTTGACAAATCTGCCCAGCTTGGAGATGTGGATTAGTCCTTGGCAACCAAGACCCAGTTCCACAAAACCTCCAAATTCGGTCAGACTGGTGACTCTGCCTTCCAGCTGGTCCCCAATCTTAAACCGCTTAAGGGGACTATTTTCCGGCAGAGCCAGACTGAGTTTCAGCTGTTGTCTTTCCTGGTCAATCCCAATTATCTTAGCAGTCAAGGTTTCGCCCACTCTGGTTACTTGGGTTGCGTCTTTTACCGGTCCCCAGGAGCTAATGTTATTCAAAGGGACAAAACCGGCAATTTGATCTTCCGTTTGAGTGAAGATCCCGGAGTTGATCACATTTTTGACGGTGACCTTCAAAGTCTGCCCGACCGGATATTCTTTGGCCATTCTTACTCCCCACTCTCCTTCAACAATCTGAAGAGCTTCGTCGAGACTCAGGTTGGCTCCTTCGAAGATACGGTCATAATTCTTATCAGCTTCCGGATTTGCCTCGAGTCCAATAAAATTTCTGGCCAAGGCAAAGAGAGACTGATTTTCGGCTTTGACTGACTCAACCATTTTTTTATTCTCCGGCGCCAACTTCATTTGAATAGTAACCCCGGTACCTGCCTCCGCCGTTAGTTTCGGGTTATAGCTATAGCCCGTCTCTGCGACTTCTTTGTAGGGTAGACAGTAGGCCAGAATCATTCTGGTCCGATCAAGCATCCGAAAGTTTATATCTCGGAAGCGACTATCTTTTTTGTGATCGTTTAGCAGCGACAAAATTTGTTTTCGCTCTGCGTCCAGCTCTTCCATGACTTCAATATTCACATAATACTCTTTGGCCCAGGCTGCCCGCCGTTCTGCCAACTTCATCTTTCGGTTGACATTCTTGGATTCCGGCGGATTAGACCATAAAGAGTAAAGTTTCAAAATGAACTCGACATCATCCAGACAATTTTTCCAAAGAATCTCATGAGCTTTTTCGGCTTTTTGAGCTTCTTTCCGATCCCACTTATCGTCTCTGGCCAAAACATATTTATGTCCACCATTTTTAATTACGGGTAGCAGTGTCGCCACTTCCACCGCGCAACCAAATTTATCGGACATTATTATGAGATCAGTGAGAGTCGCCGTGTATTTAAATTCCTCGAGAAGCAAACCATACCCAGTCAACATCCCGTCTTCATCGAGAGCCCCACTCTTTTTGAGAGAGGTCATCGATCTGGCGAGTTCGGTTGGGTTTGGATCTTCGATCCATCCTGTGTTCAAATCATCCACCCCGAGTTTTTTCAGGAGGAGAATAATCTCTTCCATCGAGGTTCTGGCAATCTCGGGAATTGGGAAAGGAAGCATCGTCTTAAATTGTTCTTCGGTGTAAAGACAATGAACCTCACCGGGAGCAGTTCGGCCGGAGCGACCCCATCTCTGTTTGGCGTTTGCCTGACTAATCAGGTTTAGTCCTACTTTAGTTTCCAGGGTGTCCGATTGCCAGTTCGACTGGTTCTCAATTCCGGTTTCAACGACATAGACCACACCGGCCACCGTGACCGAGGCTTCGGCCACATTAGTACTGACAATGACGCGAATTTTCTTGTTCTCTGCTTCTTTGAGAACCAAGTCCTTTTTGGCCTTGTCCAAATCGCTATAAAGCGGATATACATCGATCTTTCCTTTTAGCTGCGGGTCACTATCCACTTCTTTTGAAATGGCCAGCACCGCTTCCTCAATCGGTTTTACTCCTTGGAGAAATGCCAGGATATTCCCTTTGCCTTTTCGTCCGGCCACTTGCTCTTTCAGGAGCCAAACTACTTTCTTGACGAGTGCCGGAACGATAAGCCCTCGCAGCTGTGAGGGTTTTTCGTAGGGTAGTTTTTCAGCTTCGGTGGCAAAAGTCTTGGTGTAATCAAACTTTCTTTTGGCTTCAAACTCAATCACCTTAGCCGTTTCCGGTCCAAAATAATTGAGGAACAAATCTCGGTTGATCGTCGCACTAACGATCAAGAGTTTGAGATGCGGATACAGCGGTAACTGATCTTTCAAAAGCCGGAGAAGAATATCAATGTTTTTCGATCTCTCATGGGCTTCATCGATCATTACTACGCTCAGACTGTCCAGTAGTCCTTTCATAATAATATTGATTAGACTACCATCGGTCGCAGTGAAAGCGGCGTTAAAGCGATCGGTATTTCGGTCTTTACTATAGCGATAGCCAAAATCAAAACCCATGCCTATTGAAGAACCCAACAAGATTCCCATATACTCCGCGATTGAAGTGGTTGCCACGATTCGCGGTTGGGTAATAGCAATTTGACCGTCGCGGAGAAAAAAATCATCTGGGATCCCCTTTGGCGGAAAAAGCAGCCAGTAGGGGAGAGCAGTTGACTTTCCCGACCCTGTTTCGCCGATAATAATCGCCACTTGGTGATTTTTATCTTTGAACCACTCGTAGATATCCACAATCTTATCTGGAGTTGCCCCAAAAAGCTTCTCATCGAAAGTGGAGGGTTTTTCCTTTTTGATACGAGGCCGTTGAGGGTGATAAACCATACCTAACTCGCCGGGGATGGCGATTGTCAAGTCGGCTCCCGGGATGGTTTTGAGCGTCACATAAGCAGCGCCCATCGTCATCTTTTCCAAAAACAGGATTGCCTTACACTCTTTACAGTACTCAGGCGCTGACTCACCTAGAGCCTTCATTTTCTCGTACATCATGCCTGAATAGCCAATTTCAACCCCACAACGCTTACAATTGACATGGTATTCAACTGTTATTCTGGTCATCAAAATACCTCCATTGGATTTTTAAAGTCCAAACCAGCTTCAATATTGGTTTAGCAGATTTTACACCTTTATAGGCCAAAAATGGAATGATTTATCACAAAAAACCGAGAGTGATGAACACTCTCGGTTATAAATTTAAGCTAGATCCAAGGCTGACCTGGTCGAACTCCTCCCTCAAAATAAAATTGTGGAGTCACCTCTAGGATCGGGGCGGAGTTTTTCCAACTCACAATTTCTTCGATCAGGGCTCGAAAAAAGCCTACGACGGCCGGTTGGAACCCTGTTTGGTGAAAGGCGATGCGGTATATTCCTTCTTTGCGGAGCCTTTCAAAAGTTTTCTTGGCTTCCAAATAGGCCACTTCGTCGGACTCAGCCGCAGTTCGGCCGATCGATATTTCTTGATTCCGATAGAAGTAAATTTTAACCTTACTATCTAGTTCATGGTGCCTACCGCTCATCATCCCTACTGCCAAACTGGGTGTTTGACTCATGGCTTGTTTCACTGTTTCCGCTTTGGGTTTTAGACAATGAATTGGTAAGGGTCGTGCTTTGGATCCATCACCGTAAACTACCGGGAGATACATCGGCTTGCCGCTTTTGTAGGCAAACTCATACAGAATGTCGGTGATAGCACTGTGAGGTATATCACTAAAATTGACGGCGGCCGGAATATTCTTGGCCAGATCATCAATCACTTTGTTGATTTGGATTCGCAAACCCTTGGTCGCACTGCTCTGGTTTTGGGCCGTTATGTCATCACTTATCGGCATGGCTAAGAATTGATCCAGCAAGCCACTCTCTGATCCGGAATTGTCCGTGTCACCCAAAACAGTCGGTTCTTGGATTTCTAAAATATGCCACCGATTCTGAGAGGCTCTTTCGTAGAAAGCGGCCTTGATCTTGACTTCTTTTCGTTCACTCAGACCGGCCATTTTCATCAGCTTCAGAAACTGGTCCAGTTGCGAACTCACTAAATTTGCCGGACAGAAATTGCTCATCAATCTGGCTTTTTTGGTTTCTTCCGGATATTTGCTTTGCAGACCTAGTAATAGATCGAAATATTCTAACCCCAGATCTGCCGCTTCGACTAACCGAGAAGTACAAATCAAATTGGCCAGATACTCCATTCGGTCACACAAGGTGTGGTATCTTCTCTGCTCATCTTCAATTCCAACCCCCTTGGCCATTCTTTCTTCGATCTTTAAGCCTCTAGCCATTAGTTCTCGGAGGTCCAGTCTCTCGATTACACAAGCGGAATCGGGGACAGCAATCAGCATTGTTGAGGTGAGTATCATTGGCGGGTTCTCCTTCCGGTTTCCAGTCTACGAATCGCTTCCTTATTGAGACCGGCCATGTTATCCGGCGAAATCATCAAATAAACCCCTTCAACTTTTAGCTTCTCGATGATTTGAGACTGGGTTGTCAAATCTACATCCTCAAAATCACGAGGAATTAGATAAAAGATCATCGTCTGAGCATCGGTCCGATATTTAGCGATCAATTTTTTGAGACTTTCCAAATCTTTCGGAAAGTATCTCGTAATCTCACTTTCGGAATGAGCTCTCACCATTACGACCATTCTTTGACCTGAGGCTAGGACTTTGGACTCATTTATCCAAGGCACGATTAACTCTTTTTCGGAGTTGTAAAGTTTAGCA
>JAHFKQ010000040.1 GCA_023245265.1 Candidatus Collierbacteria bacterium | reverse complement strand
AACTCTTGAAGCACCATCTTGATTTTAAAACTAAGGTTCAAAACCACCGCTTCGTCTTTATCCCCTTCCAAGGTCAGCCTCGCTTTCACTTCGCTCACACCAAGCCCTACCTTGAAGGCCTGCTGCGAGAGGCAGGCTTAGACCTCATCGTCGAAAAAACTTCCCGCAACTACCTCATCCACTCTGTGAGATAATCTACCTCAACTCTGCTTAGGCAGATAGTTCCCTAAAAATCCCCGCCCTCCGGAGGAAAAAATGCAGCATTTAAATTTCTTCAACATCTTTCAAAATCGCTATCGTAAAGAGCAAGAAGAACCGGCTAAAGAGGACGATCACTGTATCAATTGTGGCTCTATCCTCGTGAAGGTCAAACAGATTGATGGCATCTACAGCCAATGTTGTGGTGAGCGATTGTCTGTCTATTTTGCCATTGTAGACTTTCGTCAAGATCAAGAAAATTGTCTTAAATCCAAAGAACTCCCGCCTGAACCATATTTCCGCTGTTCTCGCTGTCTCGAAGAATACCAACAGTGTGGCCCGGATTACGAAGACAATGGCCGAGAAACCCTCTTGGAATGCACTATATGTGAGGCCGAGCTTCACGCCCCCATTGGTTACTGCATAAGCTGTTGGCATGGGCTCGCCGATAACGGCCAGTGCTTTAATTTCCAGTGCAGCCGCTATCAAAAACCCAATATTCCCAAATCAACTCGTAAAAAGAAATAGATTCCTCGCCCCGCTTCCGCGGGGCTTTCTTATAAAGAAGTTGACACATCAAAACAAATTTGCCATACTGGATACACCATGCCCAACGATGACCTCGGTCAATTTCCCTCACCTACTTCGACCAAGCCGGATGAAAGTTCGTTGCTCGCCGACTTAAATACCACTCCCCCCGCTGTCACCCCCTCGCTTCCGCCCACCGTCCTTTCTGAGGATACGCCTCCTCCAGCCGAGACCGCTCCCACCTTTGAAGAAACCCCGGAAGAGATTCCTTCCGCGGCCACCCCTCCCGTCACGCCTGCTCCAGTTTATTCTGCTCCGGCCGAACCTGTTTATTCCCAGCCCACTCCAGCCACTGTGCCAACCCCCAAGGGCGGTTCCTCTTTCGGTTCTCTCATCGGCCTCGTCCTGCTACTTATCAGTGGTATCGCTTTGGCCGTCACCGTTTTTCTGTTTTCCCAATCTCAACAACTAAAAAAACAACTGGGTGAAGTCACGCAAACCCTTGAACAGCAACGCACTACCATCACCCCCAGTCCGACTCCGACTATTATCGAGTTTGTTACTCCCACCCCGGAATCAACCGAAAGTGGTTTGATGGTCCTTCCTACCGCCACTCCTTCGGCTACTCCCACCGCTTCTGTTTCGGCCATCCCCACGACCGTTTTACCTCTGGCTGATGCCGCCAAAGCCCTCAAAGTAGCTATCAATCACTTACCTAACGCTCAACTTCTCATTATCAAAACCGAAAATGCCACCGTGCCGGCTCTTGCCACCACCAAGTATTTTTTCCGTCAAGATCTGACCACCAAAAAATACTTCTTCGTTTTAATTACCGGTAACAAAGCTCCCGAAATCGCCGACAAGGCCATCTATGTCACGCCGGATAATAATATTCCCTCGCTCAATGATTTAATCGCCGGCAACAAACTCGGGGTCGACCTGGATGAAGCTCTTCGTCTGGCCAATGCCGTTTGTACCAGTAAACTTTGCGAGACCGCCACCGTCAAAGCACAGTACATCCAGTCCGGCACCAACCTTATCTGGCAACTCTCCTTTGACCCGGTCGATGTCAACAAAGGCACTCTCATCCTCCAGCTAAACGCCACCACTAAAGAAATCCTCTACAAATCCCCGGGGTTCTAAAATATCAAACTAGTAACTTCTGCTACTTTTTACCTCACTTTATCGACAAAGAGGGTGGTGCCGCTAAACTCTCCGGTCACCGTCACTGTCTGACCATCATATTTTTTCAAATCAATTTTTCGGCTGGTTATCTCTGTCGTCGAGGCGGTCACCCCATCAGGACTCTTGCCTATCACTCCTACTCCTTGCTGATTGATAACAATCAAATCCCCGGTTACTTTGATTACACCGGTAATCGTTTGGGTCGGTGACTCTGTTACGACATCGGCCGGCTTCGCTACCAGACTACAACCACTCAAAAACAAACTCCCAATCAAAACCCCTGACAGAGAAATGATCTTGACTCTTTTTTCCATACTTCAGTTTACCAAAAAAAGACCCCGCCGAAGCGGGGTCAAAATTAACCTTCCGTATATAAATCAAAAATTTTCTCGGCCGTAGTATAGGCCACATCACAGATTAAATCGGCTGCCTTTTCGCCCACGATCAGCTCTTTAAGTCCCGCAATGCGGGCCAAAAATTCTCGATTGATAGCTAAAAAACGAGGCGCCCAATGAGGTTCACGATTAAACAAGATGTCTTCCATTGAAGGTTCGATCGTGTTATTCAAATCGATAATCTCAATAATGGCCGCAACCTTGGTTAACCGGCACTCTACTCTGGTAATATCCTCGATCAGTTCTTTTGAGGGGATTGTGTGCACCCCATACCGGACCGAAGAGATTACTCCAAAGGCATAAAGTAACTGAGACTCAACCAGTTCTTGCAGTTGAAATTGCTTGGCCAAAAGAAACTTTTCGACAATCAATGCCACTTCCTTTTGGTGTGCCTCACCATATCTGGCTACCAGCTCTGAATATGTTTCCAAAGGACCTCCTTAGATTTTCAAAGAATCGCTATAGGATACCATAAATAGCCGTGGAGAACAAGGGTGCGGAAAAACAAAGGCATGGATTCGAGTCTATCTGGGACAGGATTTTCCGAGGTTCGATAATCACTTCGTGATTTCTCACCCCGCCTCACCAGGCTCGTTACGAGACTGGTTCCGGCATGTTCGAATCCTGTCAAGATGCCATAAAAAAATCTCCCGACAAGCGTGAGATTTATTTATGGTGCTGAGGACAGGATTCGAACCTGTGTAGGCTTGCGCCGCGGGTTTTACAGACCCGAGTATTTGTCCACTCTACCACCTCAGCTTACGGAGCCGTCGTTGGGGCTCGAACCCAACACCTCATTCTTACCAAGAATGTGCTCTGCCAGATGAGCTACGACGGCGTACCAGCTCTATTTTACCTTACTCGGTGGTAAAATTTACCCCAGCTAACCCAAGCAACTTAACAACCGGAGGAAAATGGATACCCAAACCTTCCAAAAAGGCCGTTGCCTTAACTGTGACAAGCCCATTCTTTACGGTATTCTCTGTCTGGATTGTGACCCCGAAACCTCAGATCAGACAGTCATCGAAAGAGAGACAATGATCCAAGACATGAAAGAGGGTGATTTTGGCTACACCGAAGAGTATGCCATCTTTGAAGTCGACAGCAAGCTTTATGTGATTGGCACGGCTCGTATTCTGACAATCCCCGATCGCTATAAGACCGTCCGTATCCAACTCAGGCACAATATTTTTGAAATCGACCGTCAAACTCTCGATACCGACGAGATCTATGTGGGCTGGCCGGACATGAATGACCATCCGGACTGTTTTCAAGCCAAACTTGTCTAAATAAGTTCAGGAGGCAATAATGGACCAAACTTTCGACCGTGAATTCTCCCCCAAAATTTATCAGTTTGCCCTTGAACATCTTCCACCCAGCAGTGAACTCACCTTCGAACAAATTCAGACCTTGGCCAAACACGCCAGATATCGCCTTAAAGGTAATAACCTATCCAACTTTATGCTCTACTCCATCAATGGTGGCGATGAAGACATCAGCTTAGCCATCGGCATCGAAAATGGGCTCCGAGTCGACTGGCAGCCTCTGGTCTTGACCAGAGGCTTGTCCTTTTTCCCCCACTTGGCCACATTATTTCCCGGCCGCTCAGTCAATCCATCCAAAGTGATGTTGAAAAATTTGGAAGGACATCTCTACCGTCTCGGTTTGAAAACTACCGATGTCCTGCCTTGGCCGGATGGGGAATCGATGATTATTCTGCCAGCTTCGATTCGTGTCCTGTCACAGGACCCTCTAAAATATATATATCTATCCGAATTCAAAACCAAGTATCGTTTTCTCTATTGGGATCTTAAAATCTTCTTCCGAGATGAATAATTCCTCAACCCCGCTCACAAAGCGGGGTTTTTTGTACCTAAATTCAGGAAAAATGGTAAAATTAGCTTCGATAGGCCACCTTAGCTCAGTTGGTTAGAGCACCAATTTTGTAAATTGGGGGTCCTGAGTTCGAATCTCAGAGGTGGCTCACTTTCCTACTTAAAATCCGCCCCGATAATCACCATCAGGTCGGCTTTTGGCCAGGTCTCGGCCGACTCGGTGGCCACCTCTCCCCCGACCAATAAGGCCATCTCAGCCGCCTCCTTGGCCCTCTTCCCAGTCAGATCGAGAACTAAACTCTTAGTGTAACCATCGGACTTTGCGGTCGCTTTAGAAACGATCTGCAATCCGGGAATTTTTTTCTCGACAATTCTTTTTTCCAGCTCCGCTGCCACGCCGACATTTTTGGAACCATTCACTAAAGCGACCTTTAAGGGATTGCGCTCATCTACTCCGGAAATCGTGATTTGTTGATTCCCGATATTGACCGGAATTACATCGATCAGGATATTACTACTCGGGCGATAGATATATGCTTTCTGAGCTTTAGCAAAAATAACTATCTTGTCTCCATTCTCGGCTTTGGCAAACACCGGCTGGTCTTTTAATTTTTCTTTATCTGTGACCGTCGCCACCACCGGCTCTTCTCCTTGGGGCAAAACTACCAACTTAGATAATTTTTCCACCAGTTTTTTTATCTCCTCGCGGGCCAACAGCTGTGGATCTTGTTTCAGTGCTTCGTACTGCGCCCCCAAAAATTTATTTTGTCGGGCCAAGCGATAGGAATTTATCGCCAGACCACCGATTAATAAGACGACGACTATCACCAAGATTTGACCCCGGTTTAGTTTTATCATTTGTACCAAATTTAACAAATAATTAATTATTATGCAAGTATTTTCACAGCGACCCGCTTTCACTGGCTTCAGGCGGAGTTGGAGTTACCTCAGCGCTCGGACTAGCAATTTCCGGGGTGATGATCGGACTGATGGTCACTACTGGTTCTGGGGCAACGGTAACTATTGCCGGAACCGGCTGGCTCGTAGTGACCTGACCGGTCGATTCTGCCACCGATATCTCGCTGACAGCTATAGCCATCCAAGAGTAGCGGATATCCATCCCGGCCACTTTTGAGGCGCGGATCTTAAATCCTTTAGTGTTGACATCGGCGACTACTACGGTGGGTAAATCGGCCAGATTTCTGTCCCCCGCAATATTTAGACTGATATTGACCACGGGCTCCGTCGCATATTCTTTAGCAAACTTTACTTCGACTTCATTACTATCCCCTTTGATAATGGCAAAGCCGGCCGTATCTTTATTAAAGGTCGGCCTGCCGGCAAAATCCACCTCCCCTCGGAAGATTACTTTGCCAAAAAACTCCGCTATATTTCTAAATATATTATTCACAACATCACTCATTGACAAGGTCTTCGACTCCGCACTAGGCGTCGCCATCGCCGAAGCCGTCGCTATTCCCGCTACTCTGTCCAACAAAGTCGTCAGGCTGTCCGCCATCAGTTTGAAACCCTTGATCTCATTTGCTTCGATCTTGTCGGCTTTGATAGTCCCCATAAAGATCGCGTTGCCGTCACTGGTAATCTTTACCTTCTCGTTCCCCTCTTTGTCTTGCATCACAAACATGCCGGTGGCCAGAATATCTTGAGTAATTACTTTTGGCGTCACTATTTCTACTCCGGCCATCACTCTGTCGGTATTTATTTCCGATAGATTCGCCTCAGGCATTACAATAGCCGTCGGTTCTGTAAGTTTACTCAGCAACTTAAGTCCCACCAACTTTTCAGAACCATCTGCGCTGTAAACTTTTTCACCGGTGAAATATTGCGTCTTCACAAATGCCGTTACTAAGCCAACTTGAGCAACATCTATATAATCCTCCAGAGCTTGCCCTATCACCGGACCGGCTTTGATTGCCTTCATAGCCACCCCGGGAAGTGATGACGCTGTTAAGTAATCTCCTGCTTTAACCACTCCATTTTCTTTCGACACTTTCATGGGTACCCGACCGGCCAAAGCCACCGGTATCGCTCTTCCAAATTTCAGCCCAATGGCATCATCCAGCAACTGTCCGGGCGTGGTCGAAATTACACCTAGAACCTGACTGTCGTATGGTTTCAGACTTTTGCGAACACCGGCCGGAAGGGTAGAATCGATGGCGACGACATCTCCCGACATAATTGTTTCATCTGTCGTGTAATAATTTTCGGCCAAGTCTGCCCCCAACCCAACTAAGGAAACCGTAACTGTGCTCAGGTTTCCATCGTCTAAACCATTCACGGTGGTACATACCGTATATCGAAGATTGTCTCCCGAAGAAGAAGTTGGAGAATCGACAAAAGATGCCGAGGCCCCCCAGTCTTGGGTCGTCGTCGTTAAAAAGCCTCCTGCAAACTCACTGTCGACATCAGTTCCTCCGGCACCGCTACAAGTTGGATTTGCCCCAGTAGCTCTCCTGACGATAAACACAGGGTTGTGATCATTACCATCATCAGAGGTCCCTCTTATCACCACATTCACCAAGACCTTAGTGTTTGGCCGGGTAACCGTCAGATTTGGTCTTGTCGCATCATCCCATGCTTCCGTGGCTACTGTAAATGAAATAGGATTCACTCCTGCCAAAGAGTTATCGGTGAAAGATGACCCCGTGCTCCCTATACAATTCGTCCAAGAACTATTTTCATAGCACCTAAACTTTCCGGTAGCGGTGTTGTAATACATGCCGCCATTGACCCCTGTCGGATCGGCCGTGCCATTGTCGAGCACCAATAAGTCCGGCGTGGTCGAAGCACTATTACCGATCTGTACTCTTCCACTGGATGAACTGGGTCCGACTGTAAAATTAACATTACCCGTACCGGATTGCAGAGTAAGGGCTGTATTGGCATTTGTATTACCAATAGTTACGCTGCCGGTACTGGTGGTGTCAATTATGGTGTTTCCTTGCGCGGTTACTTGAAGTGGTTTGGCTGTCGATGTTGCCAAAGTCCCTAAACTGAGAATATATCCGGTTCCGGTTGAAGCTGTATTTTCCAAGAAGTTAATTCCATTATTAGTACTACTTAATGACCAGTTCCAAGTCTGGGTATTGTTGGCATTATTAATACTATTTGTCGTAGTGGCC
>JAHFKQ010000039.1 GCA_023245265.1 Candidatus Collierbacteria bacterium | reverse complement strand
GGTAAATTAATGGATCAGGGTCTTTGGCGGTATTCTCGTCACCCCAATTATTTTGGAGAAGTCACCCAATGGTGGGGCATTTATATTATTGCTCTTTCTATTTCCGGCGCATTTTTTACCATTATCGGACCTCTGACCATCACCTTCTTAATACTTTTTGTTTCTGGTGTTCCTTTGCTCGAGAAAAAATATCTTGGCCGGCCGGATTGGGAAGAGTATAAAAAGAAAACGAGTGTATTTTTTCCTCTGCCACCAAAAACTTTATGAGATCAAAGACTGTAACCGTCAACGACAAAATGCAAAAAGGTTTTGTTTATGTCTTGACTGAACCGATGGGTAAAAATTTTGATCCGCGCTTTATGCCCGAGCTGACTCCAAAACAAATGTTGGCTCTTGGTGTCTTCGGAGGAAAGTATATGACCGACTGTGAAAAAGAATTCCCCAAAGATTGGTATGCCAAAGCCAAGCTAAATCCAAAAAAGCACGATGCCTCTCTCAATTTATTTGGCGTTAATGCTAGTCAGCCACTTCCAGTTTGGCGTAAGAAAGGCTGGATTTATAAAGATGACCCCCGAGGGTGGTTCCAGTGGTACTGTCGCTACTTTATGGGCAGGAGGTTACCGGTAGAGGACGATAAACAGATCAAGAGATGGCTAGCCATCAATCGTCATATTGCCCAAGTCAAGAAAAATTGTCGAAAAGGGGATCTATCCTGTAGACCAAAACAAAGACAGGCCATTCTTCACTGGGCCTACGACAGCCGAAAAATATAATTTGTTGCCGAGCCTGGACTCGAACCAGGAATATTCGCCTCCAGAGGGCGACGTCCTACCATTAGACGACTCGGCAAGAATGTTAATGATTGACGAGTAACGGCCTATTTCCAAGCATCATAACGAAGTTATGAGCGGAAATAAGAGGAAGCGCAAGTCTGCCATTTCGATAATTGTATTATCGAAAGAAAGACGAGCAAGCTCTTACCATTAGACGACTCGGCAATGTGCCTCTATTTTACCTCATTTGGCCATAAAAAACCCCGCCGAGGCGGGGTAGACAGGCTCATTCGGGAAAAACCGCTTCCCAACCCAGGGTGCTAAGCTGCTCTCGTAAATTTAAAACACCTTCCATTACCGCCCTTCCGTAAGGCTCCTCAAAGACGAAAAGCAGGGAATCTGGCAAAAAATCGAGAGGAATAATGATATTCCCGCAATCAAATTCTTCCAGATTACTAATTTCCAGGCATAGCAGGGCGATCCATCGCAATCTTTCTACCGGCTTTTTGGGTAGAAGGATACAGCCACACTTATAGAGCGTCATGAAGAGATTTATGAGGGGCTTGTCCTCCCACCAAAACTGCCCGGTGTCATTTTTCTCTATCCATTCCAGTCTTTCGATCACTTCTTTTCTCAGCTCTTCAAGGGCCAATGTTTCCTCAAATACTTCCGCATTTTCCTTTTGAGGGTCAACCTTCTCCACATCATTTACGAGTGAGTTCATCTTACCTCCTGTTTTTTTGGGCTTGGTTTAAAGTACCCGGTCATTTTACCATTGCTATATAATGAAACCATGTCAAAAATAAAATTTCTTTTTCTCATTCCGCTGGTGTTTGTTTTTCTCACCCTTACTACTCCTACTCACGCCCAGATAGGAGATCGCCTAGAAAATAGAGCGGAAAGAATAGAAGCGCGCCAAGCCAGTATTTCGGCCAATCGCGAGGAACGGCAAGAGAATCGTCAGGAGAGACGGTCAGACATCGCCGGCAAACATGCCGATCGACTGGAAGAAAGATTTGCCAATTACTACTCCCGTTTAAGTACTATCATTACTAGGATGCTGACTCACCTCGAGGCAATCGACCCCACCAAAAAAGATACCACCCTTGCCAAGGCTAAGATAGCCGAAGCCAAACTCAAACTGGAAGAAGCCAAAACTCTAGGTGAGACCGCGGTCAGTCTCTTTAGAAGCATTGATCCGGCCAAATGGTCGGAGCAAAAAACTCAAGCCCTTGCGGCCAGAGATACTGCCAATCAGGCCAGAGAAGCTTTCAAAGCCACTCACGCTCTCATGGTGGAAGCAGTCAAGTCCCTCAAATCACTAAACGCAAAATAAATAATATGAACAAAAAAATTATCTCCCTCTCCTTTCTTCTCGGTTTCGCCGTCCTCTTATCGGGCTGTACCCTTTTTGGCACTCCCGCCAAAACTGAAGACACGACTGCCACACCGGCCGTATCGGCGACTCCCACTTTAAGCCAGTCCAATTCTGTGAATTCAATTGAAGCCGATCTAAAAGCCACCACCATCCAAGAAGAGGACTTTTCCGACATCAAGTAACGACTATCGATTTTTTTCGTTCTTCACAAAGACGAAGGTGCCAATCCCGACCATCACTACTGTCATGGCCAGCACTACGGTCAGATTTGTTTGGACGCTATTCAGTACCACTTTGTCAGCCACCGGACTGCCGAGGTAATAAATACTTCTCACCAAGTCGACCGCATAGGTCATCGGGGAAATTCTAGACAATACCATTAAGTAGCCTGGCAGGTGTTTAATGGGTGAAAAAACTCCTGACAGGAAGAACTGGGGAAAGATTAAAAAAGGAAATATCTGGTTGGCCTGTTTTTGATTCGACAAATTCGCCATGACCAAAACACCGAAAGCACCACCCAGTAAAGTGACGACCGGTACGACCGAGGCAACTCCGAGTACTTGTATCCAAGTAAAGGGAATTCGAAAGATAAAAGCCATCAGTCCAATACCCAATAGCTGCACCATCGCTACCATCGACTCACCAATGATCTTGCCGATGATAATCACATAGCGCGAGACGGGCGCGATAAACATACTCTGCGAAAAATCATTTTCCCGGTCTTCAATTAAGGAAATTAGACCGGAAGCGGTCGATTGAAAAAGGTTTTGGCCGATCACTCCAATATAAACAAAAGTTAAGAAACTATAGCCGACATCGGCCGAAAGATTAGAGTTCAAGCTATTACCCAAGACGCCTACAAAGACCAAAGGGAAAATGAGTGAGGCCATAATCCGCCCCTTGTCTCTCAAGAGTTTTGTCAGGTCTCTCATCGCGATAACTACCAGGGCATTAATTATTTTCATTATTTTCTTGTGAGTTAATTATTTCCAGATAAGCTTCTTCCAGCGAAGGAGCGTGGAGTTTGATGTGTTTGATTTTAGTTTTTAACTTTCCCAGCACTTCCTGTATTTGTTCATTTTTTAATTTGATTTTGAAAGTACCATTCTCTTCAAAAGATAATTTCTTTTGCGCCAGTTCCAGCCTAAGGCCGTCCTTGTCGGCAGTTTCCACTTCTAGATACTCATCAACCAAAGATTTCTTAATTTGATTGGGCGTGCCAATGGCAATAACTTTGCCCTTGTCGACGATACAAATCCGATCGGCACTTTCAGCCTCTTCCAGATAATGGGTGGTTAAAAATAAGGTCAAATTGTCCGTCTTTCTCACTTCGGCTAAATATTTCCACAGGTTTTTTCTTGATAAAGGATCAAGACCTGTCGTTGGTTCATCCAGAAATAATATTTTTGGTTTATGAATTAATCCTCTGACAATCTCCAGCTTTCTTTTCATCCCTCCCGAAAATGTTTTTATCGGGCTGTGTATTTCTTTGCCGATACCAAGAATTTCCGCCAGTTCTTCTACTTTATTTTGATAGCCTTTCGGCATCATAGAGAACAAAGGTCGGTAGGGGTACAGGCCATAAAGTACCGTATGAAAGCGAACATTTTCCTCGGCTGTCAAATTCATATCCAAACTCTGATTTTGAAAAATAACCCCAATCTTTTTTCTCACTTGGTCCGCATACTGATCGATCTCCAGTCCGTCAACTTTCACACTACCGGAAGTTTTTGACAGGGTCGTGTTAAGAATCGAAATGGTGGTTGTTTTACCGGCTCCGTTGGGACCTAACAGGGTAAAAAATTCTCCCTCTTTTACCTCAAAGCTAATATCATCTACCGAATTTTCTTTGGCCTTTTTATACCGCTTAACTAAATTCTTTACCTCAATCACATTCTGCATAGCTACTCATTATACAAGAATGGCCGCCGGGAGACTTTTTATTTTGATTTTTTAGCCACAATTATCCCGGTCGAACGGAAGCTCTCTATTTCGGCTACCGAAAAGCCAAAGTCGTCCATCCATTTTTCTTTGAGGTAGGGTATCGTTGATGATCTTTGGAATAAGACTGACATCCCGAGCAATCTAAAAATTTGGTCATATTTTTCAAAACTGACAGGTACATAATTTTCTTTGACTTCCCTTTCCCAATTGTCATCATACAAATATTTCAGGAGAAAATGATTTAAACCCTTGATAGTTTTTATCACTCCAAAATATTTTTCAAAACCAGCTAATAGGGGAGGAATGCCCATTTTCTTCAATACTTTTTCTTTCATTTCCGGTATCCAGAGCTCGGATTGCTCGGCATAATCATAAAGTATCATGTCTCGGATGATTAGCGATCCCCCCGGTTTTAATATTTCATGAGCATCGGCCAGGGCTTTTACCACTGTCGAAATTCCTTCCCCATAACTATAAAACTCATGTAGCACCGAACAAAACAAAACGACCTCAAACCTCTCTGGGGCAGAAAGTCTCTCCCGAAGGTACCCAGTCTCAAATCTAATATTCCTTAGTCTACCTATCCTAGCCTGTGCTTTGGCAATAAATCTCTCGTCCAGGTCCAGGCCGACAAACTCGACTTCGGGGTACATTTCCGCCAAGGCTAGCGTCACCGTGCCGTCGGCACATCCTACATCTAGCACCGACCGCGTTCCTTTAGGAATGAATCTGGCGATTTTCAGTTTTTCTTGGAGCGGCATGCTCATCCTGGCTAAGTAAGTCTGTGGGTTAGCAATTTCTTCCATCTCTTCATTATATGCCTAAAGATAGTGTTGACAATACACGAACTTAGGTGTATAAACTGCTTATGACAATACAAACCTTCCTGAGCGTGGACACCATTTTCTTTACCCTTCTGAACTACCCCATGAGCTATTTGGAGTTTTTCGGGACCATTTTTACCGGCTGGTCGGTCTATCTGGCTGCCAAGAACAAGGTCATTACCTGGCCTGTGGGTCTCCTAGGCATCATCCTTTACGGCTTCCTCTTCTACCAAATCCATCTTTACTCCGATCTCTTAGAGCAGGTATATTACTTCCTGACCACATTCTGGGGCTGGTATCTATGGCTCAAGCCAAAAAGCCTGGCAGACACCGATACGGACAATCAGGAGCTGAAGGTAGGCACTCTTAATCGAAATGCCTATTATGGTTACTCCGTGGCCATTTTGGTCTTCACTTACCTCCTAGGTCTCTTTATGACCAACATTCACCTGCTCTTACCAGCCTACTTCCCGGTCGCGGCCTCGTTCGCTTATCTTGATAGTTTTACGACCATTCTCAGTTTTGCCGCCACCATTCTCTTAGTCCAGCGCAAGATTGAAAACTGGCATCTCTGGATCGTGGTGGATGTTATCGGTATCTGGCTCTATTACCAAAAAGGCGTGGCTTTCCTCTCACTTTTATATCTCGCGTTCTTGATTAACGCCTTTTATGGTCTCGGCAAATGGCAAAGAATTTTATCCAAGTATGCAAAAAAGATTTAACCAAGGTCTAATCATCGGCAAGTTTTATCCTTTTCATAAGGGCCATCAGTTTCTTATCGAAACAGCCTTATCTCAATGTCAATCACTGACCGTCATTCTTTGTCAGACGGATCGTTATCTAATTCCCCCCGAAGTTAGAGCCGGTTGGCTCCGTGAGACCTTTCCTGGCCTAGATGTCCGCATCTTGGAGCACGATGCCTCACTCGATTCCAACTCGACAGATATTTCCGAAACTTGGGCCAAACTGACCGTTGATTTTTTAGGCTTTGTTCCCGATGTCGTTTTTTCCTCGGAAAGCTATGGTGAACCTTATGCTCGGTTTATGGGCAGTCAGCACATTTTAGTCGATTTAGAACGGCGACACATTCCCATCAGCGCCACTCAAATTCGTTCTGATATTTGGAAGCACTGGGATTATTTACCTGAGTCTACCCGGGCCTTTTATACCCCCAAAATCGTAATTCTGGGGGCAGAGTCGACCGGAACGACCACCTTGGCCAAAGACCTGGCTACCCATTTCCAAACCGTCTGGGTCCCTGAGTATGGACGGTCATATTACGAAGGTAAATTGTTTGCTCAAGGTTCAACGACTTGGACCACCGATGAGTTCATCCATATTGCTACGATACAAAATCTTACCGAGGACGCACTCCTCAAAAAAGCCAATCGTCTATTAATCTGTGACACCGACGCTTTTGCCACTACTCTCTGGCACGAACGCTATGTCGGGACTCTTAGTCCGGAACTGGAAAAAGTGGTGAAAAAGGAAAAACCACTTCTCTATATCTTGACCGATATTGATATTCCCTTTGTCCAGGACGGTACTAGAGACGGAGAACATTTACGCGCCGGTATGCACCGGAGATTCATCGAGCGGCTCAAAGAAAAACACTTACCTTTTATCATCGTCAACGGCTCCAAAAAGAAACGGCTGGCCATCGCCATTGCCGAGATCAACCGGCTTACTTCTTTACCGCCAGTATCGCCATAAACATCGGAAACTCTTCTCTGGCTCGATTTTCCATCTTGGAGGCCTTGCCTTCACTTTTTTTGGTGGAGGTCCATTCTTCAATTTTTTCAATTAAGAAACCATTACCAAATAAATAGTTGGCATAATCTTCCAGGGGGTGGTGAAAAGACCATGTCACGGGGGAGTTTTCCTCACCCGGGTGGGTATTGATGGGTATTTCGATCGGAGTCATATAACGGTTAATTCTCCGGTACTGCATTTTATTGGTTTTATCTTCTTCCCAACTGCTTTGTCTGGGGATTCTAAAACAAGGATGATTCAAAACGATAACCAATTTCCCTCCTTTTTCCATGACTTCTTTTACATATTGAAGTGTCTTTTCCGGCTCTTTAATATTTTGAAGAGCCAAAATGATGGCCGCTTTATTGAAGGTCTCGGTTAAGCCAAAGCTTTTAGTCGCATCTTTGACATAGTAGCGGTGAGCTTTATTGGGATCTAGCGATTTTGCCTCATCTATCAAGGCTCGGGAAGCATCTAGGCCTACATACTTAATGGTTTCTCCCAGTCTTCTGGATAAAACTCCCTGGCCGCAAGCCACATCTAGCAGTCTGTCTCCGGACTTTAGATTCAAGAGTTTCAGGGTTTGCGGGATAATGAGGGACTGATGATAAAAGTGTCCTTTTTCTCCCACAATCGAGCCATACCATTTACTGACTTTTTGCCATGAGGTATTTTTCTGGTCCATGCCTCATTTTACTTCATCTTGACAGCGACGAGCTTCTTAATTAGACTCTTGGTATACCCAAACAATTACCGAATATGAAAAACCTCGCCG
>JAHFKQ010000038.1:2108-7519 GCA_023245265.1 Candidatus Collierbacteria bacterium | reverse complement strand
CTCCGGTAGTGGTAAATCCAGCATGGCTCACGACACTATCTATGCCGAAGGTCAGCGCCGCTATGTCGAGTCCCTCAGCTCTTACGCTCGTCAGTTTCTAGGTGTCATGGACAAACCCGATGTCGACCAGATCGAGGGTCTCTCTCCGGCGATTCTCATCGACCAAAAGCAGGGGAGTCACAATCCCCGTAGTACCGTCGGTACCGTCACCGAGATTTACGACTACCTCCGTCTGCTTTTTGCCCGTATTGGCCACCCACACTGCCCTCAATGCGGTCGCGAAATCATGCCCCAAGATATCAATCAGATTTACAAGGCCGTCGTCGATCTGGCTATTTCTCACCCCACTTATCACAAACAAAAAGGGGTTCGTTTACTCATTCTGGCCCCTATTGTTAAAGGTCAAAAAGGGGAGTTCAAAGAACTTTTCCCGGGACTACAGAAACAAGGTATCCAGCAAGTCCGCGTCGATCAAAAATTACTTTCCACCGGCTCGACTCTTTCACTTTTCAAAAATAACCGCCACAGTATCGAAGCGGTCATTGATAAACTGGTCATCGGCCAGGTCGGTGGCAGTCCCGAATACGAAAAACAAAGACTAGTGGACTCACTGGAGCAAGCTCTCAAAATATCCGATGGCGAAGTTTATGTCAGTATCGTTTCCGACGCTTCTCTCTCCTTCCCCGAAAACCCGGAAATGATGGAGGACCATCTATTTTCCCAAAAACTGGCCTGTCCGGTCGATAATATTTCTATTCCCGAAATTGAACCGCGTTATTTTTCTTTCAATGCTCCCGAGGGGGCCTGTCCCGAATGTACCGGTCTTGGGACCAAGATGGTTCTGGACACCGAGGCCGTCCTTTCTCCATCACTTAATCTTCTGGAGGGAGCCATCATTCCTCTGGCCTCTCAATTTGAACAACGGACTTGGCTTGCCAAACTGGTTCTCGAGGCCATGTCCTCACAAGGCTTTTCCGGTAATCAACCTTTAGCGGACCTGACCAAAGAGCAACACCAAGCCCTTTTTGGTGGTACCGGCGACAAACTTTATGCTATCAAAGGCACCAACCGTCATGGCAAGAAAGTTTTGCGCAAAATGACTTTCGACGGTCTCTCCAAAGAATTTGAAAGACGCTACGAAGAGTCTTCCTCGGAATCCTTCAAGGAAGAAATCTCCAAATACTTAATCCGAAAAACCTGTCCCGTTTGTCTGGGAACGAGACTCAAGCCTGAAGTTTTGGCCGTGCATATCGATAATCAATCCATCAGCGAAGTTACTTCCTGGTCGACCGAAAAGTCTCTGAATTTTTTCCAAAACTTATCCGCCAAACTTACCCACACCGAACAGCAAATTTGCGAGCCTATCGTCAAAGAAATTGGTGACCGACTCAGTTTCCTGACTTCGGTCGGCTTGGATTACATCACTTTGGCCCGGGAATCCGGTACCTTGTCCGGTGGAGAACTTCAGAGAATTCGTTTGGCCAGCCAAATCGGCTCTCACCTGACCGGCATACTTTATGTTTTGGACGAGCCGACTATCGGACTCCATCAGCGGGACAACGCCAAGCTTATCAAAACTCTGCGAGGTTTAGTTAATCTGGGAAACTCTTTGGTGGTCGTCGAACATGACCAACAGACTATGGAAAGTGCCGATCATCTGGTGGAGTTTGGTCCTAAAGCGGGCTATCTTGGTGGCGAGATTACCTTTGAAGGCACAATTGAGGAAATGAAAAACTCCAACTGTCTTACCGGTCAATATCTCTCGGGCAAAAAAACGATTACCGCCATCAAACCCAAAGTCCCGGTAGAAAGTCCCGCTTCTATCCGTCTCACCGGCTGTACTCACCATAATCTCAAAGATATCGTCGTTGATTTTCCCCTAAATAAATTTATCGCCGTTACCGGTGTTTCCGGCTCCGGCAAATCCTCTCTGGTTGTAGACACTCTTTATGAAGCCTTGTCCCAAAAACTCAATCCACTTCACCACAAGGAAGATATCAAATTTGGCACCATTACTATCCCCGATGTGGTCAAAAGAGTCTCTTTAATAGATCAAAGTCCTATCGGTAAAACTCCCCGCAGTAATCCGGCTACTTACACTAAAGTTTTTGATTATATCCGCCAACTTTTTGCCAATACTCAGGAAGCCCGTTACCGTGGCTATACTCCGGGACGGTTTAGTTTTAATGTTAAAGGTGGTCGGTGTGAGACCTGTGAAGGTGACGGTCAGCTAAAAATCGAGATGCAGTTTTTGGGTGACATCTATATCACTTGTGAAACTTGTAAGGGAACTCGTTTTAACGATCCCACCTTAGAAGTCGAATACAAAGGCAAAACGATTTCTCAAGTTTTGGAGATGACCATGGACGAGGCCGGGGACTTCTTTAAGAATGTGCCCGCCATCAGTAAAAAAATCGAAACCATCAAAAAAGTTGGACTTGGTTACATCAAACTCGGTCAAAGTGCTCCTACTCTCTCGGGAGGAGAAGCTCAACGGGTTAAGCTGGCCACCGAACTGGCCAAGACCGGTAGCGGCCACACTGTCTATATTCTGGATGAACCCACTACGGGACTTCATTTTGAAGATCTTAATAAATTGGTTCAGACCTTAGTTGACTTGGTCAATCAAAACAATACGGTCATCGTCATCGAACATAACCTGGACATCATCAAAAATGCCGACTATATTATTGACATCGGCCCGGAAGGCGGCGAGGGTGGGGGAGAGCTAATTGCTTCCGGCTCACCGGTCAAAATCGCCGAGAAATTTGCCACCCCAACGGCGGAAGAATTAAAAAAGCTCTTACTCTAAATTGACGAAGATTTTTTCTGCTATACGAATTTGCCTGATACTAGGCCTATTTTTGCTGTTTCCCGGAAAAGCCTTAGCTCTGGCCAAATTCAACACCTCATATCAAATCACTTATCGAGTCGGCGATACCGGGAAGACTCATGTTAGTTTTGTCATAAACCAGCGAAACAATTTGTCGGTAGTTTACGCTACCGAGTACAGTATCAATTTAAATGAAACCAAGATTGAAAATATCTCAGTCAAAGATGAAGGTACCTTTGTCAAAACAGATATTATCAAGACTCTAAATCAGACCTCCATCACTTTTCCCTTTGCCAACAAGATCGTCGGTAAAGACAAAAATCACACCTTCACTATCGATTATGATACGGCCGACATCGCGACCAAGTTTGGCAGTACCTGGCAAATTGATATTCCGCGGCTCGAACAAGACGAAAATGTCTCGGAGCAAACGGTAATTTTGGTGGTTCCTACCGGCTTTTCTACTCCGGTCTACATCGATCCCAAACCCGATTTGATTAGCGGCAACATCTATTACTTTAATGGCCAAAAAATTAGCCACAAGCCCATCAGTGCTATCTTTGGCAAAACTCAGTTTTATCAAGGTCGCTTGATTTACCATCTTAGTAACTCAGAGTCCCAGACGATCAGAACTGAAATTGCTTTACCCCCTGACACCTCATATCAGACAGTTTACTTTCGCAACATTTCCCCACCACCGATAACTGTCAACGCCGATGGTGATCGCAATTTTCTGGCCAAGTTCGTTCTCGAGCCCAAACAAAAGCTGGAGGTGACGGTCGATTTTATTGTGAAGCTTGATTTTTCTCCTCGGTCTACCTTAGTTCAGCCCCTGGACAAATACCTCATACCACAACCCATCTGGAACTATGACAACAGTATTTTTGATGTTCCCGAAATTAAAGCTTTAACTTCTCCCAAGTCTATTTATGACTTCGTTTCGGACAAATTAAAATACGACTATAGCAAGCTCAATCGTCAAAAGCCCGTACGCACCCCGGCCGCCGAATCCTTGATAAATTTTCAAAGTGCCATTTGTACCGATTTTACCGACACTTTTGTCTCTATCGCTCGAAAAGCCGGTATTCCGGCCAGAGAACTGGAAGGTTTTGCTATTTCCGAAAATCCTGATCTCAAACCCCTTTCCTTAACGCAAGATGTCTTACACGCCTGGCCCGAATATTTTGATCGAGCCAAGGCTACTTGGATTCAAGTCGATCCTACTTGGGCCAACACTACAAGAGGTATCGATTATTTCAATAAACTCGATTTTAATCATCTGGTATTTGTTATTCATGGTTTGAACCCCGAGTATCCTATTCCGGCCGGTGGTTACAAAAACGGTGAAAAAACCAAAAGTATTACGATCGAACCAATCGAGGCCCTTGTTTTCCCTCAAGCCACTTTGTCGGCCGAGTTTGTGACCCAAAAAGGGAACGATCTGGTTTTTAAAATCGAAAATCACTCCGGAGTATCCGTCGTGGCCAAGGCCAAAATCAATGGCAACGATTATCTTGAAACCACGGAGCAAGTTCTCGACCTGATACCGTTTTCGGAAACCACTCTTTATGCCAAAGCCAAAAAACAGCCTTTCGTGAGCAAAAACGATTTGAAAGTTATAATCTATCTCAATGGAACTCCACACGAAACCCTCGCTACTGTCGGCGCCACCTCCACTCCGCTTATCATTCTCGCCGGAGTCGGAGGCTTTTTGGGATTCGTTGCTCTCCTTACCTGGGGTCTACATCTTCGAAGACAAAAACAAAAAACCTCTTTATATCGGTAAATCGATCAATCTCAGATCTCGCATCAAACAACACTACGAAGGTTTTCTGGAGGGTACCTCCAAAGCTTTACAGTTCTTTCCCAAAACCAAAACTCTTTATCTCAAGCCGGTTAAAAACGATATTGAAGCCGTCATCACCGAGGCTAATTTAATCAAACAGTACCAACCAAGATACAACTCCATTATCAAAGACGATCGCTCAAACTTGTATATCATTTTTACCAACCCGCCGGACACCAAAGTAGCCGTCGTCCGTGCTACCGATATCTCTTCCTTGAATCTAGATAGTGTTCACAATCAAGTTTTTGGTCCTTACTCCTCCGGTGCCGTACCAAAAACTCTTACCAAACAGCTCCGCCACATTTTTGGATATTGTCTGGCCCCCTTTAATGCCAGACAAAGAGCTTGTTTTAACTTTCATTTGGGTCACTGTCCGGGGGCGTGTCAAGGTCTGATTTCAGTCCCCAAATACGCGGCCCATCTGGGTCGCCTCAAAAAGTTTTTGTCGGGTCAATTCACTCTCTTGGATCGAGCCCTTCATCAAGAAATTAAGACGGCCATCAAAAAACAAGACTTTGAAAAAGCCAATGAGATCAAGGGGCAAATCAATGGGTTACATTACATTCTCAGTACCAGGGATACTACTCTTCTCTTAAAATTATCGGACGCCACCGATGCCTTGCAATATCAAATCGTCCGTAAACTTAAGCACCCCCTTCTCAAGCGGCCACCGGTTCGTCTGGAGTGTTATGACTTGGCTCATCTCCAGGGCGAAAATTATGTTGGCTCTAT
>JAHFKQ010000038.1:0-2098 GCA_023245265.1 Candidatus Collierbacteria bacterium | reverse complement strand
TGACCCCTTTGCCATGAGGCAGATTTTGGAAAGGCGTTTTCAACACCCGGAGTGGGGGAGACCCGACTTAATCGTTTTAGATGGCGGCATCCCTCAACTATCCATTGTGTCCCCGGTCATTCCGGTCCAAATTCCGGTGGTCGCCTTGGCCAAGAAAAAAGAGACGCTTCATTTCTACGATGAAGATCATAAAGTCATCTCCGTCAATCTACCTCTGGAAGATCCGGTTCTCAATCTCTTTCGATATCTTCGAGACGAGGCTCATCGTTTTGCCAACTCTTTTCACATCAAGAAGCGCCGCAAAGATTTAATATCTTAACCAAACATAATATACTGATATTCATACACCATGAAAGTCTTACTGCGGCATGTCCTTCTCAACCTACTGGTCATCTATCTTACGGATTTGATCTATCCCGGCTTCTCCATCGTTCATGATCTCAAGACACTTTTGTCCGCCGCCGTTATCTGGCTCCTGCTAAACAAAATTGTTAAACCCTTTATCAAGCTTCTTTTACTGCCCATTAATTTAATCACTTTAAACCTCTTTTCCTGGGTCATTAGTTTAATCACTCTTTTCTTTTTGCAAGCGTTGGTCGGGGGGATTCAGATTTCTCCTTACCAATTTCCGGGCTTTAGTGCCCAAGGTTTTGTCATTCCGGCCGTTCACCTCAGTCTCTTTCCATCCTATATTATTACATCTTGTCTCTTAAACTTCCTTCATGGCTTTTTCCTCTGGCTTATTCGTAAGGACGCAGAATAGGGGATATAATTAGCCTATGCAAATTACTCTCATTCTTCAAATCGTAGTTTCCTTAATTCTTATTGTTCTGGTTACCTTGCAGACCAAAGACAGCTCGCTTGGGGCCGGCTTTGGCTCAGCGACTCAATCCGGCTTTCATACCAAAAGAGGACCCGAAAAAATGATTTATCTGGCCACTGTGGTTTGCTCCATCATTTTTCTGGCTCTGTCTTTTCTTAATATCGCTGTTTGGAAATGATTAATCCTTTTCGGGAAAGAATTTGGTTCATCAAAGGTTTTATCAACAAGTATCTGGTGCAGATCTTACTGAGCTTGGTGGTGACCGTTATTCTGGCTTTTGTGGGCAGTTTTATTTTTTCCAAGTTACCTCAATCGAAAACAGTTTACCGTATCGGCATCGTTGGTCAATTTGGTTCCGGCCAGCTACCTCCCTATATCATTAATTATCTCAAAGCCGGTCTGGTCACTCTGGATGCCAAACACGAACCTCAACCGGGACTGGCCGAAAAATGGGACATCAGTGATGACGGTAAAACCTATTCGTTCTATCTCCGTTCCGGTCTAAAGTGGAATGATGGTTCACCGGTCAAAGCCAGTGACATCAAAATTTCCATCCCCAACATCGCCATCGAAACCTTGGACCCGAACATCATTCGTTTTAAGATCCCCACCAAATTTTCCCCCTTTTTGTCTCTACTCAATATTCCTTTACTTAGTGCTAAGGGCAAAATTATTGGAAATTACGATATTCGTTTAAAACAAAAAACCTCAGGCGTTATCTCTCAAATCACGGTTACTTCCAGTGATAAAATCCTGGTTTTTAATGTTTTTCAGACTCCCAAGCAAGCTTTGACTGCTTTCAAACTAGGTCAGATTGACCTGGCCCTAAACATTCCTTCCGAGTTTGAAAACGATCTCAAAGCCTTTGGCAAGATCAATCGGCAGGTTGATCTCAATCGGGTGGTCACCATCATCTTTAGTCAGCAAGATCCAAATCTTAAAGATAAAAATACCCGCCAAGCCCTGGCCTATTCCTTAAAGGATAAAGTTCTTGGCAATACCGAGGCCATTACCACCATTTCTCCGGTATCCTGGGCCTTTAATCCTTTGGTAAAAACTTACCCTTATAACCCCACCAGAACCAAAGAACTCCTTAAAACCCCCATCACTCTTGAACTGGCCACAACTCCGGAACTTCTCTCGGTGGCCGAAAATATCAGGACTCAGCTTAGCTCGGATCTAATTACTATCAACACCAAGGTAGTTACTTCTACCCCGGAACAATTCCAACTTTTACTCACGGCTTACAATATCCCTCCCGATCCGGATCAATAC
>JAHFKQ010000037.1 GCA_023245265.1 Candidatus Collierbacteria bacterium | reverse complement strand
AGAAGGTCTCTCGATTTTTCGAGAGGCCTTTTGTTTGGAACGGAATAATAGGCACCATCGGCCCATTTCAATCTCATGCTATAATATAGGTTATGACATATTCAAACAGGGGCAATAGTGGTTTTAGTGGTGGAAGTTACGGCAAAAGAGATTTTAACGACCGAGGTTCGGAGCGACCGATGATGTTCGATGCCATTTGTGCCAAATGTGGTACGAACTGTCAGGTGCCTTTCAAGCCTAATGGCCGTAAAGAGGTTTTTTGCAGTAAATGCTTCGAAATGCAAGGTGGCGGTTCCCGAGAGTCCTCTTATGGTGAGTCCCGAGCTCCCCGGATGTTTGATAAAAGAGATGGTGGAGGTTCCAATTTTTCCGATCGACAGATGTTTAGTGCCACTTGTGATCAATGTGGAGAACACTGCCAAGTCCCCTTTAGACCGACTCAAGGTAAACCGGTGCTCTGTAGCAACTGTTTTGCCGAAAAAAATGGTGACCGTGGTTCGCGCACAAATGTTTCTACCTTTACCCCCAGAGACAATGGTTTAGACCTGGAAGCCATCAATATGAAGTTAGATAAAATTATCAAGCTACTGACCCCCGAAGCTCCTAAAGAGGCATCAGAAGCTCTGACAGAGAAGATCTTGGAAAAGATTGAGCTTACTTCAGGTAAGAAGATTGTAACCGGCAAAAAGAAAGCCAAAACTGCGACCAAGAGCCAAGCTGAGTAAAAGAGCTTATTTTGGATTGGGGCAACAAAAAACCCGCCTTAGGCGGGTTTTTTGGATCTCGGCTAACTAAATCTTATTTAGCGAGCTGAACATTCTTGGCACTCGGGCCTTTGGGTCCCTGTTCGATGTCGAAACTGACGACGGCTCCAACTTGAAGCTGATCGAAAGAAATACCATTGAGGTCATTGGAGTGGAAAAAGAGGTCTTTGGTCTCTCCTTCTCTCGAAATGAAGCCAAATCCCTTGTCTGTTTTGGTTTTAACGGTTCCTGTCATATTATTTTTTGATAGAAATGTTTGAATAATTACTACTCTATCAACATAGCAAGTGCTATTCTACCATTTTTAGCGGTATTTGGCTACTTTTGGCACTTTGACTCTTAGGGCTCTCAGGCGACCTTTGTGCCGCCAAGCGAAAATGGTAGTATTAATTATTAGCTAGTTATCCAAAAACTATGAAGGGAAAAAAGGCCACGATGTTACTGGGAGGGTTATTACTCGTTTTGGTCTTAGGGTTGGCATATCTAAAAATGTACCCCAAAGCTAAGGTTTTACCGGTGACAGCTAAGGTCATGCCGACGGAGATGAAGACTTTGTTTGAGGGATTAAATAACGGTTTGGGAACCAAGTTTTCACCTTTGGAAGCCGACAAGTTTTACTCTATCCAGGGTGAGATTGATAAAAAGTCCTGGACCATTGACTTTACCAGTGCTATTAAGGGTAAAGCTCAAATAGTGATCGTCAAAGATCTATTGGAAAAAGAACTAACTTTAGACTTATCTAAGTCAGCGGGAGGTGCCGGACAATCGGTGGATGCCTATAATGGCAAAACGATAGAGTGTTTCTTGCTTTTGGGACTAGACAAAAAAGATTTGCTCACCTGCGCGAGCAAATAATCACCTATTTACAAAAAAAAGCCTTAGGGAATACTAAGGCTTTGGTAAAGCATGTCTAAGACTTGAAGGGCGGTGAGATTCCGATTTGGCCAGGCATAAGACATGGTGGTCCGATTGGTGAAGTCGTAATCTTGAATGTAGGTTAGATGCTCTTGATCGATTTGAAGTCCATGACTAGGCAGATCCTGACAAACTTTCCAAAAGTTCCAAAGAGGCAGATGGTACTTTTTAGCCAGTTCGGCAATGGCGAAATTGATGCGATGATCTCCTTCTAGATTATCGGCTTTGGTCGAGAGGATGGGAACTACGCCATTTTCAATAAGGGTCTCAATAATTTCCTGTAGTTCCGGGATAAAGATTTCTGCTTCCCAGACTTGATTGGTGCCCAGGGAAATAAGAGCGAAACTTGGTCGGTAAAGTCTGATCTCGCATTTTAACGGCGACTCATCTTTGTGACAGAGGGCCCGATCGGACATCTTAGGATCCAAGATCTTGGTGGTGTTAAATCCCCTTTTGGCAGCGACACTGCTATGTCGAAATGAACCGGAAAAATAGGCAATAGTTTGTTCTAAGTCCTGATAGGCTCCGAGTCGGTAATTTTGAGGATCCCCATCATAGGTTTTTAAGAACCAGCCCGCCGAAATTTCTCCATCGCCAATCTTGGTAAAAGCCCGGGGGTTATTCCCGAGAGATAAACCCCGTTGATAGATGGCGATAGCTTCCGGAGTTAAATCGGGAATTATCGGTAGATCCTGCCAGTAAATTGAAGGAGGAGTAATCTCAGCGGGTATTGAGGTGGTGAGCGGCACTTGAGTAGAAAGGATAGTGACGACTCTTGGTAACTCTTTCCGGGCTTGGGAAGGCTGTGTGCGACAGAATGATAAGGATAATATTAAACAAGATAACAGAAAGCGTTGGAATTGGTTGAGCACATGATCCTCCTGGGTTGTGAAAGTTCAGATGGATGCATTATATGGCAAATATAACTTATTCGAACCTGAGGGCATCAATGGGGTTGAGAGTCGCCGCTTTTCTGGCGGGATAAAGACCGAAGATAATACCGACAGAGGTGGAAATCAAGGTGGCGATAAGGACCCAGGGTACGCTGATGACAAAGGGAATTTTGGCGGCAAGAGATATTAGCCAAGTACTGCCAAGTCCCAAAATAATTCCGATCAAGCCACCAAGGGTGGTCATAACCGAGGACTCGAATAGAAATTCCAGCAAGATATCTTTCCGTTTGGCTCCGATAGCCTTTAGGAGCCCGATCTCCTTGGTTCTCTCCGTCACGGAAACAAGCATAATATTCATAACCCCAACTCCCCCAACCAATAAAGAAATGGCTGAGATGCCGGTAATAAATAAAGTGAGTAAGTTGGTGATGGTATTAAAGGTATCCAATGCTCCGGTAAAACTTAGCATGCGAAAATCATTTTCTTGATTGTCGGCAATTTTCCGGTGATTGCGCAGTACCCACTCGACTTCATCCATAGTATCCTGCAGATAATTCATATTATTTATTTCGACATCGATCTCCACAATTTCATCAACTCCGGTAAATTCGTTGGTTAAAGTGTTCAGAGGAATATTGACCGCGGTATTGTAGAAACTGCCAAAGAGTGTGCCCCCACTCTTGGAAACACCGATGACTAAAAACCGGACATCACCAATTTTCAATGACTCCCCCACCGGATCGGTATTGGCCCCGTAAAGTTTATCGGCGACCTCAGAGCCGATAACCACCACTCGATTATTGATGTCTTCGGCGGTAAAGAACTCTCCGTAAACCATGTCCGGTTTCAATAATTCTTGTGCTTCCGGCGTCATGCCATAAACGGTAACTCGGCGAGAATCATCTCTGGTTGAGGCAATTCTACTGGTAATGTTGAAGGCCGCGACAGATTTAATATTAGGAATATTGGCATTTCTGATTGCCTCCACATCTTTGGTAGTAATTGGCTCTCCCCCCCTGGAGAAGGCACTCATCAAATTGCTACCCGGATTTATTTGAAAGAAGTTGGTACCAAAGGATTGCAGCTCATTGGTAATATATGAAACCAGACTTTGGCCAACGGAGGAGATAATTATCACCGAAGTGATACCGATGATAATGCCCAACATCGTTAACAAAGAGCGAAGTAAATTTGATCTAAGAGACTGGATAGCCGAGGAGAGAGTTTCACTGAAGTGCATACCTTGGTTTCGGATTTCTAACATCGGAAATTATTTGTCCGTCTACAATTTTTATTTTTCGGTGTGCCATATTGGCCAGTTCTTCCTCATGAGTGATAATGACAATGGTTCTGCCCCGGTGATGAAGTTCGATTAAAATTTTCATGATTTCCAGAGAGGTCTTGCTGTCCAAGTTACCGGTGGGTTCATCTGCCAAAATGATTGAGGGATTCATAATGAGGGCTCTGGCGATGGCTACTCTCTGTATTTGACCACCGGAAATGTGATTGGAAAGATTTTCGGATTTATCGGCAATGCCGACCGATTCCAAGGAAGCCATAACTCTTTTTTTTCTTTCCTCCCAGGGAATGCCTCCGTAAAGCATCGGGCGTTCTACATTTTTAAAGACAGTGGTTCTGGGCAATAGGTTAAAGAACTGAAAGACAAAGCCAATTTCTTTGTTTCTGATCTCGGCCAAGCGATCTTCGTCATTACTGCCGATGTCTTTTCCCTTAAACAAATGTTTTCCTTCGGTGGGTGTATCAAGAGCTCCTAATATGTGCATGAGCGTCGATTTGCCGCTCCCGGAAGGACCGGTGATGGCGACAAAGTCTCCCGCTTTGATATCGAGATTGATACTATTTAAAGCTTGATAAAGTTCATTTTTTCCGATGGGGTATCTTTTTATCACTCCCCGAAGACTGATAAGAACCTTATCGGACTTGATCATTTAGATTTGAAAAAAGTTTGATTTTGGTGGAGTTTCCCCCGATAAGGAGGTAATGATCCGGTCACCTTCTTTTAGGCCTTCGATGATTTGAGTGTAGTCTTTGCCTTTGATGCCTGTCTTGACGGTGACGAATTCAATTTGATTATTTTTTCCGAGGATTCTGACTGCTCGTCTCTTTTGATATGGTTTTATAGCCGTATTGGGAACGGTCAGAACATCCACTAATTCCTTTGTAGTGATGTCGACATCGGCGTTCATTCCCGGTTTTAAGTTCTCGTCCGGGTCTTGGATGATTAAATACACATTGAATTTAGCCACACCTTGCATATTGATACCACTTTCATCGAGCCTCTGAACGACACCGGGATAAGTCTTATTCTCAACTGCATCAAATCTGACGACCGCTTCCTGCCCGACTTTGATTTTGTTTATATCACTCTCCCCAACCGAGACTACCACTTCTGTTTCTCCCAGTTCCCCAATGAGGAGAAGCGGCGAGGACGGGAGAAGAATATTTTTTATCTGGACACTGGTTCCCTCAGTTAGAGAAAGATTGGATATCAATCCGGGAACCGGAGCCGTAACGGTAGAGTTTAGAGTAGCGTAATAATTTATTTGAGCCGAGGAGAGTCTGGCTTGGGCGGCCAGTAAGGCATCATAAGCATTGTCATTGGCCACTTCGGCGATAGTTCTGGTTTCTTTTTGTAAATAAGTTTCGTCTTTTTCATGATTTTTGACATCGTCATGAACTCTGTCGACCGTAGCCATAGTGCTCCGTCTGGTGTTCTCGGCTTGTCGAAGGGCCGCTTTGGCCGATTGGTACTCGGCGTTGGCGGCGGCTTTTTCTTGTGGACTAGCGGTACTCTTGACGGTAAAAAGTTTTTGCCTTTCCAAAACTTTATCACCATTGGATACAAATATTTTTTGCACCACGCCGGTAGTGGGAGAATAAATTTCCACCCTGCCATTGGTCACCACGCTACCCGATTCGGAAACTATTTCGGTCACCGTCTTCTTTTCTACTGTTGCGAAGGTATACTGGTTTTTTTTGGGTGAAAATACACGATATACAATCAAGGCGATGAGCAGTAATAACAAAAGCCCCCAAATGACTTTCTTGCTGATGTTCATGTTATTAAGAAACCACGGAATCTGAATATGTAATTAATGTTACTGTATTCTTTTTAAGATTACAATGATGCCGGTTTTTAGGGTGGATTACGGGAGAGGACTCGCCTTCGGTCGCTACGCGCCTCAGGACCGTCATTAGATAAAAACTCATGACGGGACTCGCCTTCGGTCGCTACGCGCCTCAGGACCGGGCTCGCTGGGTTTGTTACAAAACCAGCTCCGCCATGTTCGAGTCCCTATACTGACTTAAATACAAAAATCTCCCGACTAGCGAGAGATTTTTTGTATTTAGGGTGGATTACGGGACTCGAACCCGCGGTCTCCTCCTCCACAGGGAGGCGCTTTACCAACTAAGCTAAACCCACCATCTTTTACAGCCAGAGCTGTCAAGGTCTATTTTACCTTAATTTGGCTTGAGAATGGTAAAATTAGGCTATCGGGGTGTAGCTCAGATGGCTAGAGTACTGCGTTTGGGACGCAGGGGTCGGAGGTTCGAGTCCTCTCACCCCGACAAGAAGGCAGTTTGTGGGATACTTAATTGTGAGATTTGCAAAGCCTGCCCAGAGGTTTTTGGTATTTGACCTGCTAAGGGGTTTTTTTATGTTTGGAATTATTGTCAACCACTTGGCTTTAGTTCCAAACTTACTGTTGTTTCTAACTGGGGCGACGAGGCTTTGAGTCTCTTTTGCTGAGGGTTTTTTTATAATTTCCGGTTTTCTTTTAGGAGCCTTAAATCGGCAACGAATGACTCGTGGCTTCGGTTATGTTTTTAAGAAGCTAGCAACTCGGGCGATTTGGTTATATTTTTGGACCATCCTCCTAACCCTCCTTTTTACTAACTGGGGGAACCTGATGCCTTATGGAAGCGTAAAAACAGGTTTGTGGGAGCTAAGACCGGATAATTGGCCAAGCTTTTTTATAAAAACCTTAACTTTTCAATATTCTTATGGCTGGGCTGATATTTTGCCTTATTACACGGTCTTTTTAGTTTTTGCTCCGTTTTATTTATGGATTTTGTCAAGGGGAGGTGTACTTTTTCTCTTGCTCATAAACTTTGGGATCTGGATATTAAGGGGCGGTAATATTTACTCCTCTATCCAATCTTTGTATTTTTTGGGGGTAACGCTGGGCTATTACCAGATCGAGATTGGCGCTTACTGGGCAAGGTGGTCAAAACAAGCTCAAGACAGGATAAAAAATTGGACCTACGCCGGTTTTGCGGTGACGCTGGTTCTTTCAATTGTTTCGGTTTTCTTTTTTGATCAATTGGCCGCTTTTTGGGGTTGGAATGAGTGGTTTGTGGCTAAAAATAGGGTTTTAAATTGGTATTTTGACAAACAAACGGTGGGCCTGGGACGAATGATACTGGCCCCCTTTTGGCTGTTGACGGGAATCTTTTTGGTCGATCGATGGAAAAAAGAAATTGAGGAAATGTTTGGCTGGATCTTGTTTACTTTTGGTAAGAATTCGCTGGAGGCATACATTGTCCACGCAATAGTGATCTTTCCTATCCCCTATTTAGTTAATTATTTCGGGTTAACAGGATGGTGGTGGAACACCGTAGTGACGGTGGGAGCGATCGTAGGCATATATGTGCTGACTATTTTGACGGTTAAACTTAAGAAGTACTTGCTGGAAATCAAATAGGTTTGTTAGAATACAGCTATAAGCGGGTGTCGTATACCGGTAATACCTCAGCTTTCCAAGCTGATGAAAGGGGTCCGACTCCCCTCACCCGCTCCAAGAAAAATCTCTCCCTGGTGGGGAGATTTTTTTGGATCAGATGGGGATGTCGGACAGGCGGAACCAGTTTCGTAACGAACCTGGTGAGCCAGCTCGAGAAATTTGTAATCAAATTATCGAGAGACGACTCCCCTC
>JAHFKQ010000036.1 GCA_023245265.1 Candidatus Collierbacteria bacterium | reverse complement strand
CCAATTGATTGCCGATCGGTGTCAGGTAGAAATAAAACTCGGCGAATGGTACTTCCCTAAACTAAATTTACCCGTCGGCAAGTCGGCGGCCGAAGTGTTGAGAGATAAAGCCTTTGAGGGATGTCGCGAAATCTTTGGAAGCGTAAATGAAGTCCAAGAAAAACGGCTAAATTACGAACTGGAGATTATTGAAAAAAAAGGTTACTCACCCTATTTTTTACTCGAGTCTGGTATCGTCAACTTTGCCAACGAAAAAGGTATCTATACCAATACCAGAGGTTCGGCAGCCGGATCCTTTGTGTCCTACTGTGTCGGTATCACTACTGTCGACCCATTATATTTTCGTCTGCCTTTTGAACGATTCTTAAATCCGTTTCGACCTTCCCCCCCCGACATTGATCTGGATGTGGCCGATATACACCGTGACGAGCTGATTCGGTATCTGGCCGATACTTATGGAGCGGAAAAAGTGGGTCAGATTTGCACCTTCGGTACGATGAAGGCCAGGGCGGCTGTCCGCGATATTGGCCGGGTCATGGGTATGCCTTACTCTAAAGTGGATAAAATTTCTAAAACCATCCCTGAAGGCAGTCAAGGTTTCCCGATGACTCTTAAGAAAGCTTTGGAGACTACACCTCAGCTGGCCAAGATGAGAGACGATGATCCCGAAATTAAAAAGCTCTTAAGTTTGGCTCAAAAAGTGGAAAGCAATGCCCGCCACATTTCGGTTCATGCCGCCGCTGTTATCGTCGGTCCCGATGACTTGGTAAAATTCACTCCACTCCAAACCGAAACCGGTGGGGGAGACCGAGTCATTACTCAATATGAAATGCATGCCTGTGAGGATGTTGGCCTCATTAAGCTGGATATTTTGGGCATTGCCAATCTGACCATTCTAGCCAATGCCGTCAAACTGGTGGAAAAACTTCATCAAGTCAAAATAAATATTAAGAAAGTGCCCTTGGATGATAAGCAAACTTATGAAATGTTGGCTCGAGGTGAAACTTTTGGTGTTTTTCAACTTGCCGGCGGGGGCATGACCAAGTACTTGGTCGATCTTAAGCCCGAAAGAATTGAAGATGTGATGGCGATGGTGGCTTTATATCGTCCGGGTCCCATGGGCAGTATTCCGGAATATATCGCTCGCAAACACGACCCCAGTAAGGTGTCCTACTTTGTTCCCGGTCTGGAAAAGATCCTCGATCAGTCTTACGGCATTATCACTTACCAGGATGATGTGCTCTTTATGGCCATTCAATTGGCGGGCTATAACTGGGAAGAGGCTGATAAATTCCGTAAAGCTATTGGTAAAAAAATCGTCTCCGAAATGGAGGCTCAGCACAATAAATTTGTCGATGGTTGCGTTTTGCATTCGCATATTCCACACGAAAAGGCCGAAGAGCTTTTTAAACAAATTGAGACTTTTGCCGCTTATGGTTTTAATAAAGCCCACGCCGCTTCTTACGGGATCGTGGCCTACTGGACGGCCTACATCAAAGCTCACTATCCGGTGGAATACATGACGGCCCTCATGTCCGTTGAAGCCGCCGATACCGATAAAATTGTCATGGCCATCGCGGAATGCGAAAAATTGGGTGTCAAGGTTTTACCGCCGGATGTCAACGACTCTCTCACCGACTTTACGGTCATCGATCTACCGGAATCGGAGTGGTTGCCTGAGGGCCGGGCTAGAGATACGGGACAAGCCATCCGTTTTGGTTTATCGGCCATCAAAAATGTTGGCACTTCGGCTATCACGGCTATTTTGAGCGCCCGGGAGCAAGGACCCTTCACATCATTCACTCATTTCCTAAAACAAATCGATCTCTCTAAGGTTAATAAACGGGTGGCCGAATCACTTATCAAAGCCGGTGCCCTAGATCGTTTTGGCAATCGGGCTCAACTTCTTCTGGCTCTACCACTAATCCGCGACAATCTGGTGAAAAGTCAGAAAGGCAAAGGCGAAAACCAAGTTAGTCTCTTTACTACCGAATCCGGCTCGGTGGATGTCACTGATCATTTGCCCAATATCCCGGAGATGTCTTTGGAAGAAAAGCTCAAGTTGGAAAAAGAACTCTTAGGTTTCTATCTCTCCGACAACCCCGTCAAAAAGATTGTCCGCCAAGTTTCCGATCTCATTAGCCATAAAATAATTAATCTCGATCCGACTCTCCACCTAAATCAAACCGTTACCTTGGGGGGCATTGTGGCTCGGGTCAAGTTGGTCAATACCAAGAAAAACAACTCCAAAATGGCTTTTGTCACTCTTCAAGATGACACCGGGACTCTCGACTGTATTATTTTCCCCAAACTTTATGCCGAAAATCCCGACCTTTGGCTCGAAGATAATGCTCTCATCGTAAAAGGTAAGGTCGATAATCGAGATGATAAGCTCCAAATTATCGTCGATTCGGGCACGGTGATTGATATGACTCATACCCCCCCAGATCTCATCCATGAAGTCTTCATTCGGTCAGGTACCTCAAAAGAGACTATGCAGGCCGTCTCTGACCTTCTCAAGTCTCACCCCGGTGAGCACGAAATTATCGTGGTTATCGAGTCTGCCAATAATATCAAGAAGATTACCTTACCCTATAAGGTTGACTTTACCGAGGAACTGGCAAGACAAGTGGATAAAACTCTCCATGCCTGATAAAATAAGGCCCTATGGCAAATCAAATCAAGTGGCAAGACAAAATCGAGTTCTGTGTTGGAGACACCATTAAGGTCTCTCTGGCCGTCAAAGAAGGTGAAAAATCCCGTACTCAGGTCTTTCAAGGCATCGTCATCGCTATTCGAGGCACCGGCGAAGGCAAGAATTTCATCGTTCGTAAGATCGCTTCCGGAGCTGTTGGAGTCGAAAAAATCCTGCCCATCAACACTCCTACCATTACCGGTATTGAGATCGTTAAAAAGGGTAAAGTTCGTCGTGCCAAGCTCTACTTCTTAAGAGATTTAATCGGTAAAAAGGCAACCAAAGTCAAAGATGTCTTTGTCAAAAAAGGTCAAAAGGCCAGTATCGAGGTCCCGGTAGAGTCTTTCGATGAAAGTGTTACTCCCGAAGTCAAAGCCGAAAAGGTCCGCCCGGAAACCACCAAGGTCAAAAACGCCCCTAAAGTCGAAGTCGTCAAGGTCAAAAAGGTCAAAAAAGGCCCCAAAAAGATCGTTCGCAAAGAAAAAGTCTTCGTTCGCTAAAACCCTCGCTTGGTTAAAAAACCCCCGATTTCTCGGGGGTATCGTTCTAACGATCGGCTTCGTCTTCTTCTTTCTCTTTTTGTATCTTTCTCTGTCGCCTGAGCTCGGCGTAATCAATCATGGCCGGACTTGTCACCAAGGCAATAAACGCTGGCACCAGCCATACTGCTCCAAAAAGGAACCAGGTACTGCCACTTTGACAGGCAGCGTAGATGATGCCGAAGCAGATTCCCAATAGCGGACCTACGGTTAAGATCGTGTAGGAAGCAAGGGCCAGACCGGCAAAAATTACCACAAAATACTTCACAAAAGACACAAACCATCTCATTTTGCCCTCCGCGCGTTTGAAAGTTCTACTTACCCCGCTATTATACCCCCTAACATGATAAACTTCGTCATCCTTTATTGACTGCACTGACATGACCACCGAAGCTATAGACCATCCTCTCGAACAGAAAACCCCGGAAGAAGCCTTACTGGCGGTGGAACACATTCCGGTAGCCTCATTGCGTGATCTCATTCGCGCCGAGCTCAGAAAACACCCTAACTTTGTTTTGATCGGTGAGACGGGTTCCGGCAAAACCACCTGTCTACCGCCGCTACTATTGGAGCTCCGTAATGAACTGGGGCTTAAAGGCCGCGTCGGAGTGACTCAACCTCGCCGGGTAGCAACTCGTAGTGTTACCTCTCGTGTGTCTGAGATGATGGGCACCAAAGTTGGCGAGGCGGTAGGTTACCATGTCCGTTTTGATGACTATACCACCGGTGAAACCGATATTACATTTATGACCGACGGCATCCTTTTAAGGAAAATTCAGTTCGACCCCTTGCTCTCCGAGTTTTCCATCATGATGGTTGACGAGGCTCACGAACGCAGTCTAAACATCGATCTTTGTTTGGGCTTATTAAAGGATGTTAATCACCTTCGGACCGAGATCGGACTGGAACCCGTTCGTTTGGTGATTACTTCGGCGACCATCGAGCGGAATAAATTTGCCGAGTACATCGGCGGCTCCGATAAGAGCAATTCTGTCGAGATTCCGGGCAAAATGTTTCCTGTTCAGGTGTCTTACGAAAAAGAAATTCCCTGGCGCTACGACTTTACGGAAGCCGCCGCCAACAAAGTTAAAGAGATTATTGAACAAAAACTTCCCGGGGATATTCTGATCTTTATGCCGGGCAAACGCGAGATAAGTCTGACGATTGAAAATCTACTGCAGATTGTTGATGAGAAATCCCTAGAAATTATTCCCCTCCACGCAGAGCTGTCACCGGAAGATCAAGATAAAATTTTTCTTCCATCAACAAAAAGAAAAGTCATTGTGTCCACCAATATAGCCGAGACCTCGGTTACGATCGATGGCATAATTCATGTCATTGATTCTGGCCTGATTAAGCAAACTCGCTTCGATCCTAAAACTGGTATTGAGCAACTCATTCTGGTGGAACACGCCCTCAGTGGTTTGGATCAGCGGAAGGGCAGGGCCGGTCGGACCGCTCCCGGTTATTGCTACCGCCTGTTTACCGAGCAGAGTTTAAAAGCCAGGAAAAAATATCAATCCCCGGAAATTGAGCGGTCGAACTTGGGTCAGATTGTTTTGGCTATGAAAAAGGTCGGTATTGAAGACATTGAGAGCTTTGACTTTTTAGATCACCCCGGTCGAGAAGCCATTCATCAAGCTTTAGAAAATCTGACTCTTTTGGGGGCCTTAGATCGGCAAGGTCGGCTTACCTCGATTGGTGAATTCATGGTCGATCTTGGCCTGGAACCCCGCTTGGGGCGGATGGTCATAGAAGCGACTCAGCCGGGTATAAATTGTCTCAATGAGATCACCGTGATCGCCTCCTTTCTCGAAGGAAAAAATATTTTTGTCCGTCCTCCCGAGCTTGATTTGGAAAGGGAAGCCGACCGTCTTCATGCCAAATTTAAGAATGATTATGATTCCGACTTTGGGGTCATTCTCAATGTTTGGAAAGCTTATGTCAAAAATAACTACGATCCTCTCTGGGCCCAAGCAAATTATCTGAACGAAAAAGCTTTGGAGGAAGCCAAGAATGTTCGTTTGGAACTAATTGAGGTCTTAAAAAATCACGGGCTGGATATCGATGAAAAAATTTCTCAAAAAACCAATCCTGATGCCCTAGGTAAAGCTATCACTGCCGGACTAATTGCCAATTTGATGATCTACACGGGTAAAAATACCTACAAAAAAATTGATGGCACCAAAGAAGATATCAAAATTCATCCGGGTTCGGTTTTTGCGGGGGTTAATCTCGGCGACAAAGCTATCTTGGTCTCAGACGAAATTTTTATCAACACCCAAGGTAAAGCTTACGCCTGCAACTGTCTAAAGGTGAAGCCGGATTGGCTAAGAGAAGTAGCCCCTCACCTTCTGGCCCAAGTAAATTCTCAATCTCACGCTCACAATCTTTACTCACACGGTCATCGTCACCGGCACTAGTTGAGGTACTCAATCTCCTTTTTTTTGAACCGGAATAGTTCTGCCGGTCGATGAGCCCCCAAACTTGATTTTTGCCCGACGGAGGTTAGTAAATCAGTACTCAAGATTTTTTTTCGAAAATTTCGCTTATCCAGCTTCTTATTCAAGATAATTTCATAAGTATTTTGTAACTCAGTCAAAGTAAACTGATCGGGTAAAAGACCGAAAGCGATATTGGTGTAGTTTAGTTTACTTCCCAAGCGGCTCAGGCCGTACTCAAAAATCTCCTGATGGTCGAAAGCTAATTTCGGTAGCTTGCTCACCGGCCAAAATTTGGCCTCGCTGGCATCGGTGCTCGCTTTAATTGCCCAATCCGTTTTTGCCGCCAGAGCCAAGTAGGCCACGGAAATAACTCTGGTTCGCGGATCGCGCTTTGGATTACCAAAGGTATAAAGTTGTTCCAGATAAATATCCTTCAAACCGGTTTCTTCCCTCAGCTCCCTGGCCGCTCCTACCTCCAAAGACTCATTCATTTTGACAAAACCACCGGGGAAGGCCCATTCACCCTGAAAAGGTTCTTCTTTGCGTTTGACAAGCAAGATTTGTAGTTGATTTTCCTGGATGGTAAATAACAGCACATCCAAGGCTACGGAGGGTCGATCATACTTGGTGACATCATATCCTTTCATCATGTGTCTATTATACACTTAGTTTTCTATCTATTCCAGAAAATAGTATACTTATTTGTGCTCATTCTTCTTTTGGTTGCTTTCATCTCCGGACTTTTAACCATCTTGGCCCCCTGTATCTGGCCTATATTACCCATCGTCCTTTCTACCTCAGCCACCGGCGGCCACCGCCGGCCTTTAGGAGTGACCATGGGCATTTTATTGAGTTTTTCCGTTATGACCCTGAGTCTCTCCTATCTGGTGCGCCTTTTCCATTTTGATCCGAATAACCTCAGACTATTGGCCGTGTTGGTCTTAATCCTTCTCGGACTGGTTCTGTTTTTCCCCCGTCTTTCGGCTTTACTAGAAGGTTACACCTCACGATTGACCGGTCTATTCCCTGTCGGTCGAGGCAGTACCGGTTTTTGGGGCGGTCTCTTGACCGGACTCAGCCTGGGGATTGTCTGGGCCCCCTGTGCCGGGCCCATCTTGGCCACTATTGCTGCACTTTCGGCTACTCGAGCCGTCAACTCTCAAGTCATCCTCATCACCATTGTCTACATGCTGGGTACCGGCATCCCGCTTTTTCTCTTTGCCTCGTTCGGTAGCCAATTACTGCATAGAAGCCGTGGCCTCTCACCTTTTTTGGGGCGGATTCAACAGATATTTGGGGTCATCATGATTCTGACGGCCGTCTCTATCTACTCGGGGTATGATCGCTTAATTCAAGCCAAATTGCTTAATCTCCTGCCCGGTTATAGTACCCTTTTATACCGCCTGGAACAGTCTCAGCAAGTACAAGAGCAACTAAACCTCTTAGCCGGCCGAGAAAATCTCACGGCGACAGCACCAAAGTCATATTTACCCGATCTGGGTGTCGCCCCTGATTTTAAAGGTCTCTCGCATTGGTTCAATAGTCCAGCTCTTTCCATACCCGAGTTAAAAGGCAAAGTTGTCTTGATCGATTTCTGGACCTATACCTGTATCAATTGTTTGCGAACCTTACCTTTTGTTTCCGGTTGGTATGAAAAATATAAGGATCAAGGGTTGGTCGTCATAGGCATCCATACTCCCGAGTTTGAATTTGAAAAAAATACGCAAAATGTTCAGAATGCTTTGACGGCGTATCACCTGACTTATCCGGTAGCCCAAGATAATAGTTACTCCACTTGGAATAGCTTTAATAACTCCTACTGGCCGGCCAAGTACCTAATCGACAAAGATGGTCACTTACGATACAAACATTTTGGCGGAGGCCAATATGACGAAACGGAGAT
>JAHFKQ010000035.1 GCA_023245265.1 Candidatus Collierbacteria bacterium | reverse complement strand
GCCGACCTGGGTCACAAGGTAACTTTCTTGATCGGTGACTTTACGGCAAAAGTGGGAGATACCTCCGATAAAGAAGCCGAAAGACCGATACTGACGGATGAGCAGATCGAAGAAAACTTCCAAACATATAAAAGACAAGCCGAGAAGTTTTTGGATTTTTCGAAAATTGAATTGCACCACAACAGTGAGTGGCTCAGTAAATTAAATTTTGGGGAGGTACTGAAGCTGGCTCAGAACTTTTCTCTTAATGACTTTATCAGCCGAGAGCTTATCAAGAAGAGACTAACCGAAGGAAAAAGAGTCAGCTTACCTGAAGTCCTTTACCCCATTATGCAAGGCTTTGATAGTTTGATTTTGGAGACCGATATTCAACTGGGTGGAACCGACCAAACTTTTAATATGCAAGCCGGCAGGACGCTTTTGAAAAATCTTAAAGGAAAAGAATCATTCGTGGTGGCCAATGGTTTCCTCCCCGGAACGGATGGTCGAAAGATGAGTAAGAGTTGGGGTAACGCTATCTGGATTGAAGATACCCCGGAAGAAATATACGGCAAGATAATGTCGATTGCTGATGAAGTAATCCTGACTTATTTCCTAATGGGGACGAACGCCGAACAAGAGGTGATTGATGAAGCTAAGTCACGACTCGAAAAAGGCGAAAACCCGATGAATCTGAAAAAAGAGTTGGCCAAGATTATCGTCAAAGAACTGCATGGGGAGGAAGCAGTGAGTCTGGCGGAAGAGCATTTTAGAAAAACGGTGGTGGAAAAAACGGCCGGTGAAGATACACCGGTAATTAAAGTGGATTTTGCCGTACCACTCTTTGGACCGGAAGCGTCCCTCGCGGCCTATGCAATGGCCAATGGATTGGTGTCCAGCAACACCGAGTTTAAAACACTTCTAAAAGAAGGGGCGATCTACCTCAATGAAAAAAGATTGGATGGAGAAGTTGAGCTGGAACTAAATCAAGGAGAAAATGTGGTCAGGATCGGGAAGAGAAAGTACTTAAAATTAGTTAAATAAAATGGCAAAAACTTTGAATGATATTAAAGAATTGGTAATGATCCAGGCGGCAGAGAAAGGGTTTGGAACAACCCCTGAAGAAATAAGCGTACCCGAGAAAATTGCTTTAATACATGCCCAAGTTTCATCGGCATATGAAGGATATCGGAGTAAAAAGATGTCTGGTCCTTGGAGTCTAGAAGATGAATTGGCCGGTGCCGTTATGAGGATTGTTCATCTGTGCGGGGTTTTGAAACTTGATCTTGAAGGGGCGATATTAAAAAAATACGAGGAAAATAAAACCAGAAACTGGGATTGGGGAAAGATGAATGAAAAACATTCTGAAAGTTAGTCGCGATCCTCTTCTAGTTCAATGATGCGCTGGAGGATGGCCAGGGAGGCGAGGTAAGTGGGTTCGACGCCGTCAAGAGTTAGAGTTTTCACTCCCATGTTGCGGGCCTTGGAATAAGGAGTATCGGAAGTGTAATCGATGATACCGACATCAAAGGGGGCACTGTTTAAGTCGATGGTTTCATCGGTGGTGTGTCGATGATCAAAAGTAGCCTCACTAATTGCTTCCAAGTAAGGGCCCGATTCCATTTCGATGACGGTCAAGTTTTCTTCCGAGTAGTGTTTGAGAAGAGCTTCATTTTCGATATAGGTACCGAGGACAGAAACGGCTTTTTGATTGGTCAGAATGGAGCCTTGATTGTTGACGAAGGGGAAGAAGGAGTTAAAACAATTCCGGAAGATATATGAGTTGCCGGTGTGCTCGTCGTAAACCAAACGGGGGATTTGGATATCACCGATCTCACTATTGAGAACCGCGGCCTTGCCCATGACATAGACACCCCGCATCTCCCGGACATTTTCCAAAACCTCAGAGAGGATATGATAAGCGGCAAAACCTAGAGGGTAATCGATGTTTAAGATGAGGGCGTCCGATTTACTCAATTTGACGGGGGCTTTGATTTTGAGTCTTGGGTCGAGGTGTTGGGAAGCAGCAATATCTTTTATGGAAATGATTTGAGTGTTGATATCTAAGTATTTGGAACTCGGAACTGTAGTCAAATTTATTTTGGCCTCCAAAGAATCTTTGGCAACTTTGTTCTTGGGGTCATCGAGATAGTAGCGGGAAACGAAGTAGAGAAAATCATTTTCGGGCAAATTATTTTCGCCGGCCTTGATGGATAAATAAATATCGTAAAGCTCCGGCTTTTCTTTTTTAATTAATTTAAGAAGATTATTTTTCTCTTTCAAGGCAAAACCAGAGATGAGATTAACTAAACTGTGAGCATTGGAACTGACGAAATAAATGGGGCGTTTGGAAATGTGGAGTTTGCCATTGGTCACCTTGGCAATATTTTTCCACCACTTCTGGGTGGCTTTGCAGTAATCGACCCAAGAGCCGGCCAAGAGCTGAATCCGTAAATCTAAGGGGTGGGCTTTGATCCGCTCGAATCTTTTTTGGAAGTCTGAACCGAAAGCTTTGGACAAACTAACCAGTTCGTCCTCGGAGATGAGTTCGATCAGGGAATGATTTTTGAGCAGATGGTGAAGCTTGTTCCACTCGACTTGATAAGTAATGAGGAGATTGACCAGATCATCGATATCAGAGATGGAGTTAATAAAACAGGCCAGTAATTTTTTGGCGCTATGAAAATGATACTTGCGTCGTCGGGCCGGGGCGGTGACATTGGGCCATAAATTGACATCTTTGAAACCAAGAGAGGAGAAGACTTCCGGAGTGGGGGCGGCGATAACTTTGTGGATGAGATCGATCTCTTCCGGCAGACGGAGAACCGTGTAGACGATGGCGGAAATATCGACTTTATTGGGGTCGCTACCGAACTGATGAAGAATGGGATCCATCTTGAGATGAGAATTGGTGAGGGAACTAATGGTGATCTCGTGGGTACTTTTCAGAGCGGAACGATAGGAGCGGACATGCAGATCAAGGGACTCAACGGTAGCGGGAGGCGTATTAGGACTGTAACTTTCTGACATTCGGGTTATTATAGCGCAGCTCTACGATATCGTATTACAATTAGAACATGAATCAAACAGTAAAGGTGCAGCCGAGAATCCAGGCCGGGTTTATGGAACTGCTACCGGCTCAGCAAATACTTTTCGACAAGTTTCTGGAGACAATCCGAGAAACTTATGAAGAGTTTGGTTTTGCGCCGCTGGATACTCCTTTGATTGAGATCTCGGAAGTGCTTTTGGCTAAAATTGGTGAGGATACCAAAAAAGAAATCTACCGATTTACGAAGGGGGATGACGATTTGTCTCTGCGCTTCGACCTCACCGTTCCCTTGGCCCGATTTGTGGCCATGAACGCTCAAAATTTGACTTTTCCTTTTCGCAGATATCAAATTGGAAAAGTTTTTCGTGGAGAGCGACCTCAGAAAGGGAGATTTAGAGAGTTTTATCAATGCGACATCGATATCCTCGGTAATGGAGAACTGAGCCTGATTAATGACGCCGAAATACCGGCGGTAATATATCGGTTGTTTTCGAAATTAAATATTGGAGAATTTGTTATTCGTATCAGTAACCGAAAAATTCTGACGGGCTTGATGGAATCTTTAGGAGCAGGAGAAAAAGCAGAAAGCGTTTTACGAATTATTGATAAATTGGAAAAAATTGGTCAAGAGACAGTACGAAAAGAACTGGTGGATATGGGACTAAGTGCCGTGAATGCGGACCAGGTGATTGAGTTTGTAAAAATTACGGGGAGTAATAAGGAGATTTTGGGAAAACTAAGAGGAATGAAAATAGTGAACGAAACCTTTGAAAGCGGAGTAGCTGAACTAGAGACGGTAGTAAAATTGGCCGGAGAGTTTGGGGTACCGGAAAAAAACATGCAAATTGATTTGTCTATTGCCCGGGGATTAAGTTATTACACCGGCACTGTTTACGAAACAAAATTATTAAACGATAAAGTTACCGGCAGTGTTTGTAGCGGTGGTAGATATGATGATCTGGCGGAGAGCTATACCAATCAGAGTTATCCGGGGGTGGGGATTTCCATAGGCTTAACTAGATTATTTTCCCAATTATTGTCGGCTGACATTATTCAAGCTGAAGCGGCCACTCCGGCCAAGGTGCTGGTGGTAACACTGGATGAGGATTTAAACTATGCTATCGAAGTGGCAACTAAACTGAGAGAAGCGGGAGTGATGACAGAACTCTACACTGAACCAGACAAATTTAAAAAGAAACTAAATTATGCTAATAAAATCGGAGTACCTTTTGTAGCCATTATTGGTGGGGACGAAATCCAGGCCAGAAAAGTGTCCCTAAAAAATATGAAAACTGGGGAGCAACAAACTGTTTACATAGAAGTAGCAATCAAAAGTCTGAAGGCTTAGACAAAGTTTTTCTGCAGGAATTCCGGGAGGGCATCAATATTGATTCTTTCTTGGGTCATGGTATCGCGGTCTCGGACGGTGATAGTGTTGTCTTCGAGAGTATCGAAATCAATAGTGACGCAGTAGGGGGTGCCTATCTCGTCCTGACGGCGATAGCGTTTGCCGATATTCCCCGAGTCGTCAAATTCGCACGAATAAGTCCACTTGAGCGAATCAAAAAGCTCTTTGGCTTTGGCGACCAGCTCAGGCTTGTTCTTGAGTAATGGGAAAACGGCGACCTTGACCGGGGCCATTTTCTTCGGGAACTTCAAGACGGTACGGAGATCATCGCCAACCTTCTCTTCGGTATAAGCCTCACAGAGAAGGGCGAAGACGGTTCGGCCAACGCCAACTGAAGACTCGATGATGTGAGGCATGTACTTAGTATTGGTTTCGGTATCAAGATAGGAAAGATCGGTGCCGGAGAATTTACTGTGCTGGGTCAAGTCGTAGTCGCCTCTCGCGTGGACACCTTCCAACTCGTCAAAACCCCAGGGGTATTGGTATTCGATGTCGTAGGCTTCTTTGGCGTAGAAAACTAAATTGTCATGTTTGTGCCATTTCAGGTTTTCCGGTTTAATACCTAAGGCCAAGTAATACTCCCAACGATTGGCCCGGAGTTTTTCGTATTGGTTCATCTCGTCGTCGGGCCTGGTGAAGTACTGCATCTCCATCTGTTCGAACTCCCGGGTGCGGAAGATAAATTTGCGAGCGGTGATTTCATTTCTAAAGGCTTTGCCAATCTGAGCGATACCAAAAGGAATTTTGACGCGGGAAGAATCGGTGACCGACTTGAAATTGACATAAATACCTTGGCAGGTTTCACCTCGGAGATAAGAGGGATTTTCATTGACATCGCCTGAAAAATTGCCAAGATTGGACTTGACCAGAAGATTAAAATTCTTGGCGTCACTGAAATTATTTTTGCCACATTCCGGACACTTGATTTTGGCTTTGTTTGCCTTAAAAAGTTTATCAATCTCTTCGATGGGCATTTTTTCGTCGGCGTCGACGCCAATTTCGTTGAGCATTTTATCCACTCTAGTACGGGCATGGCACTCTTTACACTCGGCTAACGGATCGGAAAAGCCCCCGACATGACCCGAGGCTTCCCAGATCTTCGGGGCCATAAAGATGGAGGAGTCAAGACCAACGATGTCTTCACGAGTCTGGACCATGTACTTCCACCAAAAGTCTTTGACATTCTTCTCCAGCTCGACACCGTAGGGACCAAAGTCGTAAATGGCGGCAAAACCGCCGTAGATTTCGGAGCTCGGGTAAACAAACCCGCGGCGCTTAGCCAGAGAGATGATTTTTTCGATGGTGACGGAAGTATCCATGATGGATAAATTATACAGTCAAAAAATCCGATAACTCAAAAAACAAAATCCGAGGCTTGATAAAGTATAATTTGGATATGAAACGATCAATGATCAAAGAGACTCTGGAAAAAGTTGGAGAAGTAGTGGTGCTCAAGGGATGGGTGAATAGTATTAGGGAACATGGAAAAGTGGTCTTTATTGATCTTCGAGACCGAACCGGCATGGTACAAGTGGTATTCTGGGGTGAGGTCGCTGTGGCGGCAAAGGCCCTTGGGGTGGAGTATGTAGTGGAAATTGAAGGACTGGTAAAACAAAGATCCGGATCCAATGTGAATGCCGAAATTGAAACCGGCTCCGTAGAAATTGAAGGACAAAAACTGACTGTAATTAACGAATCGAAAACACCACCTTTTGAAATCAATAAGGATACTTCTGCAGTGGATGAGGCGGTGAGATTGAAGTATCGCTATCTTGACCTCAGGAGCGCCAGAGTTCAAAAAAACATAAAGCTTAGGAGTGAGTTCGTTAGAAGGGTGCGAGAATTTCTTTTTGGCCAGGATTTTACGGAGATAGAAACACCGCTACTGACCAAATCGACTCCGGAAGGATCGAGAGACTTTGTAGTCCCGTCCCGTTTGCAACCGGGAAAATTTTATGCTCTGCCACAGTCGCCACAGCAGTACAAACAACTTTTGATGACGGCTGGTTTTGAGAAATATTTCCAAACCGCTAGAGCTATTAGAGATGAAGATTTGCGAGCTGACAGGGGTTTTGAACATACTCAGATTGATTTGGAGATGTCTTTTGTCGAAAGAGATGATGTCATGAACTTGGTCGAGGAAATGATGATTACAGTCGCCGAAGAGATGGGCTACCAGATAAAAGAGAAACCATTTCCGAGAATTACTTATAAAGAATCGATGGCAAAGTACGGCGCGGATAAATTTGATTTGCGAACTGAAGAAGAGGTTAAAAATGGAGTGTTGGCTTTTGCTTGGGTAGTAGAGTTTCCCTTCTTTGAAAAGACGGATGATGGTAAATGGACCTTTAGCCATAATCCATTTTCGATGCCGATTTCGGAACATCTGGACGACTTGATGGAAGGAAAAAATATTGGCGAAATAAAAACCACCCAGTATGACTTGATTTGCAACGGCTATGAAGCCGGTGGGGGCAGTATCCGAGCCCACAAAGCGGAAATATTGGAAGCAACATATAAAGTAATGGGATATTCTGCCGAGGAAACCAGAGAAAGTGTGGGACATATGCTGGAAGCCTTTCAGCTAGGGACTCCGCCTCATGGTGGCATTGCTTTGGGAGTGGAGCGAATGATCATGAATTTGGCCAATGAGAAGTATCTGAGAGAAGTACAAGCTTTCCCGATGACCGGTAGCGGCCAGACTTCGGTCATGGAAGCACCGAGTGAACTAAGCGAAAAGCAGCTGAAAGAACTGAGCCTGAAGTCGGTGATGTAGAATACGGCTATGAAAAGTGCTCAGGAGCCGAGACTGCGACCGGGAGTCGAGTTTTGTCAGAATCGGGAGGAATTTGGGGCCAAAGCAACTGAAAATATTCTCTTAGCGTTGGAACTAGCGGCGGAGATACATAAAGATGATGTTCGAAAAGTCACCGGCGAACCATACATAAACCATTGTGTGGCCGTGGCCGGACTTCTTGAGAGCTGGGGGGCGGATGAGGAAGAAGTAGTAGCCGGTTTGCTTCACGATACATGGGAAGATCACCCCGACAAAATTAATCTTACCGAAATTGCCGAAATGTTTGGAGAGAGGGTGGCTCATATCGTCGACGGGGTGACCAAGCTGGAGTCTGAGGGAAAGAAAAATGATTTTGAAACAGTCCGCAAAGTAACCAAAGAGAGCGAAATTGATAAAGGGGTAGCCTTGGTAAAACTGGCGGATAGAGTTCACAACATGAGTACGATGGAGGGAGTTTCGCCCGAAAGCTGTGCAAAGAAGGCGAGGGAAACGCTGACAGTTTACGCGCCTCTGG
>JAHFKQ010000034.1 GCA_023245265.1 Candidatus Collierbacteria bacterium | reverse complement strand
GTTTTGATTGTCTACCTGAATTATCTTTTGCTGGGGAGCAGAGGAGCTCTCATTTCCGGTTTTTTGTTCTTGACTGTGCCGACTATTATGATGCATAGTCATCTCGGCCAAGAAAATATTATGCCGGTTCCTTTTGTGTGCACTTGGTTAATTGGGATATTCCTTTATAAAAAAAATAAACGATGGCTTTATTTGCTTCTGGCCGGGCTGGCTCTGGGACTCTCTATTTACTCCTATAAGGGGATGCGGGCGATTGTACCCCCCCTGATTGTGGTTACCTTTTTGTATTTGCTTACCTCTTGGGATTGGAAAGGTATCTTGATTTTCTTTATTGGTCTGTCTCCTTTTATCCTCATTATGCCCTGGGTTAACTCTCACTATGCCGGGGCCCTATTTGATAACCAAGGATTTCATCAAGTAAGGTACTATGATTTTCTTTATCCCTATCTTTCCAGCTTTGATCTTTCGGCCCTTTTTATCAAAGGTGACAATACTCCCTGGCACTCTACCGGCTTTCACGGCATGTTTTTGATATCGACACTGCCGCTCTATCTTCTGGGTCTGTCATCCGCCTTTCGCCGTCAGAATTTTGGACATTTTTGGCTTTTTTTACTCGCCGGTTTTTTTATGACTCCCTTTCTTTTTAGCCAAGCGGGACCTCTCGGTTCCGTTTATCGTTTTAGCCGTTTATTGGTCTTCGTTCCTTTCGTCGTTTCATTCTGTACTTTGGGGGTATTGTCTCTCCTGAAGTTCCCCAGAGGTCGTTGGCTCGTCACGGTGGTGGCCATTATGATTCTATTTAATTTTGCCGATTTTGCTAAATATTACTGGTTTGAATATCCTGTTTTTCGACGCGGTAATTTTAGTCAAAATGTCGAGACTTCTTTTAAAAAACTGGCAGTTCTTTCGGCGGAAAAAAGTTTAACTCCTTATATTTTTATCGATGATTACAATGCTTACAGTGAGGATGCTCATTTTTTTGAAGCCGCTTACTTTGATCAAAAGATCCATCCTTGGAAACCGGGGGATAAGCTGCCCGCTAAAGCCTTGTTGATGACGAAGTTGGTTTCACAGCCGGGTATGGCGACGCTTTCTCTGGATGGCCCCTTCTCCTATCTCATTAAGAAGTAATTGGCTATAATAAATTAATGAAACAGCCGAAACTCGTCCTCGGTCTCATCGTGGCCTTGGCTTTACTGCTTCGTCTGGCTTTTCTTGGTTCTATCCCGGCCGGCTTTTCGCCCGACGAGGCCTCTCAGGCTTATTCTGCTTATAGTTTGCTAAAGACCGGCCATGACGAGTGGGGCCTCTCTTGGCCGATCTCTTCGTTTAAATCCTTCCTGGATTATAAATCTCCGCTTCAAACTTATCTCATGATTCCTAGTATCGCAGTTTTTGGACTCAACGAGTTTGGGGCGCGCTTACCCAGTGCCCTGTTTGGGACTCTGGCGGTTATTGCCGTCTACTTACTAACCAAAAAGCTTTTTGTCGATTCGGACCCTAACCTGCCTTTGGTGGCCGCTTTTTTTCTGGCTATTTCTCCTTGGCATTTACAATTTTCGCGTACCGCTTTGGAGGTAAATCTTGCTTCCTTTCTCTTTCCTTTAGGTTTGTATTATTTTTTAGAAGGTTTAGAACGGCCAAAATCATTTCTAAAGGCCACCATTTGTTGGAGCTTCTGTCTCTATACCTATCACGCCGCCAAAGTCTTTCTTCCTCTTTTTGTCCTGGTTCTGGTTTATCAATATCGTCAGATCTTAACCCGGTCCCTCAAACATCTGGTGGGTCCTTTATTGCTGGGACTTATTATTGTGTCACCCTTACTTTGGGGTACCTTTTTCGGTCAGGCGGGTAAAAGAGGCAGTGATTTATTGATTACGACTCTTTCCAAGGAGCAGCAAATTAGTTTGGACCGTGAGACCTTTTATTCCAAATTGAACCAAATCTCTCCAAAATTACCTCGATTATTTCACAATCCGGCTGTTTTTTCCCTTAGTAAATTTGCCGAAAATTATGTCAGTTATTACACTCTCGGTTTTTGGTTTACCGAGGGCGGGCGAGAGATTACTTACTCCGTGATACCCGGCCGCGGCCTTCTTTATTTTTGGCTGTTGCCTTTGATCATCTGGGCTTTATTCGACCTTTTTAGAAATCCCAAAAATAGGCCCTATTTAACGATTCTTATTCCCTGGTTGCTACTGGCGGCTTTACCCGCCGCCCTAACCAAGGAAGGTTATCGCCCCAACCGGGCCGGTTCCTTTGCTGGGCTTTGGGAGATCTTGGCGGCGTACGGGGCGGTAGGTCTTTCTCATCTCGAGTTCAAATATAAAAAAGTTTTATCGTTTAGTTTTATCTTTTTTTCCCTGATCCTCACCCTCTTCTATTTTGAGGATTATGCCTTTGGCTCACGAGTGAACTATCCCACGGCTATCTCCTATGGTTGGCGGGAAGCCATTGCCTTTGTTCAAGGTGTAGAACCTCACTACCAAAAAATAATCGTTCAACGAGGATCACAGTCTCAGGCTTTTGTCGCGTTCTATACTAAGTATGACCCTATGCTTTTTCAACAAGCCAGTGCCGAGTGGAACAAAGAAATTGTGAAGGCTGGAGATCTCAAATACTTGGACCAGTTGGGTAGCTATCGGCTGGGTAAGTATAGTTTTGAGGATTTAAACTGGCCCGAAGATACTAATGCCCATACTTTATATTTAAGTCAGCCCAGTGCCTTACTTCCTCCAGAAAGGCACACTCTCCACCGGGTCGAGGTCCCGAATGGCGTTATTTTTGAGATCTTTGATTTTAAAAAATGAAATTAAAAAACTATCTGCCATTGATTCTCGTCCTTATTTTAGGAGGCTTATTACGCTTTTTCCAACTCGATAAATTTCCGGTATCGCCCAATTGGGATGAAGTTAGCCATGGTTACAACGCCTACTCTATTCTTAAGACCGGTATGGACGAGTGGGGGAGAGCCTTCCCTTTGATCTTCAGAGCTTTTGGGGACTACAAGTTGCCCTTATACATTTATCTAACGGTTATTCCGGTCTGGCTTTTTGGTCTAAACATTTTTGCCATTCGTTTTATTTCGGCCTTGTCCGGAACTTTGGCTATTCTGGGGCTCTACTTACTGGCTAAAGAGCTTTTCTCGGATAAAAAATTAGCTCTCCTGTCCGCTTTCCTCTTAGCTATTTCTCCCTGGCACTTCTTTATTTCTCGTCCGGCACTCGAAGCCAATCTGGCTCTAACTTTAATAATTTTTGGTCTCTATTATCTCCTGCGTTTCTTTAAGGCTAGATCCACTCTCATCCCGGCGGTTTTATTTCTTGGCCTTTCCCTGCATGCCTATAACACCGCCCGGGTTTTTGTGCCTCTAATCGTCATATTTTCTTGGTTCATTTACAAACCAAAACTAAAGTTTGATCTCTCACTTCTTATTTCCGGCCTGATGACGGTGATTTTTGCCGGTTTGGTAATTTTCCAAGTTTATGTCGGGGAGGGGACGGCCCGCTACGAAAAATTGAAAATTCTTTCTCCGTCGGCTGTTTTTCAGTTAGGTGAAAAGAGGGCTACCAGCAAATTACCTCCTCTTATTGCCAAACTGCTGATCAATCGGCCGGTATATTTTTTGACTACTGTGGGAAAAAGTTATGTCAACTATTTTTCTCCGGCTTTTTTTAATCAGTCGCGGGGAGCCCAGTATCAATTTGCCATCCCGGGACAAAATTTACTTACTCTCCCGGTCTTTATTTTTGCTTTTTTTGGTTTTTTCCTTTTTCTCCCCAGAATTAAAAACCGGGAAAATTTTCAGTTTCTTTACCTTGCTCTTATGCTCTCACCGTTTGCGGCCAGTTTGACGATTGATCCCCCGCAAGCCTTAAGGCCTAATCCCATGATCCCGGCTCTCATCATTTTTGCCGGCCTCGGTTTCTCTCGTTTATTGGCTCTCGTTCCTTTTGCGGGGAAAAAATTATTCTTGACTATAATTTTTTTCTGGCTGATTATTTCTTTCGCCATTTATCTTCAGGACTACACCAGCTCTTACAAGATTAAATATTCCGATTCTTGGCAATTTGGTTTTTCGGAAGCCATGAACTTCGTCCGTCTGCATCAAGCCGAGTATGATCGTGTTTTTATCACCAAGCGTTACGGGGAGTCTCATATTTTTTATGCCTTTTTTACCAAGCTATCACCGGTGGCTATTCAACCCGGACACGATAATATCCGTTATAAAAAATCGGACTGGTTCTGGACCGATCGCATTGGCCAAGTTTATTTTATTAATGACTGGGATATTCCCACCGGCGAAGCCGATATGCTGCCCCTGGAAAGTGGATCTCAGGTTTCTGCACATCACAGTCTTCTAATTACCTCACCCTTACGAGTTCCGTCCAATGTCGTGGTCCTAGAAACAATCAATTACCTTGACGGTTCACCGGCGTTTATAATAGCTACAGTACCATGAAGAAATACGCTTTTTTGATCATCGCCCTTCTGCTCGGTACTTTTCTTCGTTTGTATCAGCTGGGCGCCGTTCCCAATGGTCTGACTTGGGATGAAGCCGCTATTGGTTACAATGCCTACTCATTACTTAAAACCGGTCGGGACGAACATGGGGCTTTGTTGCCCTTGGTATTTAAAAGCTTCGGAGATTATAAGCCTGGGGCCTATATCTACTTGACTGTCCCTTCAGTAGCCGTCTTTGGTCTGACTGAGTTTGCCGTTCGATTTCCCAGTGCATTGGCCGGTATTTTAGCCATTTGGGGCATCTATCTTTTTATCACCCAATTATTTTTAACGCATGGTTGGCGTCGAGAATTAGGAAGTTTTGCTGCCTTAGCCCTCGCCATCTCACCTTGGCACATTCACTTTAGCCATGGTGCTTGGGAAGTCAATGTTTTTTCGACCGTGCTAATTTTTGGCCTTTATTTCTTTCTCCGTTTTCTGCAGGGCCGATCAACTCTTTACCCCGCACTTCTTTTAGCTTGTCTGTCTTTGGTGCTGTACCAAGCCGCCAAGCTTTTGACTCCGTTAGTTTTTCTTTTATTCATTTCTCTTTACTGGAAAGAGTTTTGGCCCCGCTTCAAACCCTATTGGAGTACCAAAAAAATCTGGTTGGTGATACCCTTTTTCCTTTTTGGAGCCTGGGTTTTTCTTGGTTCTTTTTTTGGCTCCGCCGGCAATCGGCTTAATCGTCTCAGTATTTTTAATTATCGCCCGGATCTTTCCTACGAAAACCAAGACATAGACGGCAAAGGTTCTTTACTAACCCCGCTTTTTCACAATCAACCCAGACTATCATGGTCTCTTATCGCTTCTCGTTACCTGTATCATTTTTCTCCGGAGGTTTTGTTTTTCGAAGGAAATCGGGTGAGTCTCAGGGCTCATCTTCCGGGTCTCGGAATGCTTAACCCTCTGGAGTTTATCTGGCTAGCTCTGGGTTTGGTTTGGTTAGCCAAAGCCGTTTCGCCTCATACCCACGACACTCCTGATCGAACCACTCTTATCATTATCGGCCTGCTCCTCATTGCCCCGCTACCCGCTTCCCTAACTTTAGAAGAATTCTCAACCGTCAGAGATTTATTTATGGCTTTTCCCCTGGCGATGGTTTCTGGCATTGGTTTATATTATTTGAAATCTAAGTTCAAGTTTTGGAGTCTACCCCCACTTGTTGTTTATGGTCTCTTAACTTTCTACTCGTTTGATCTATATTTCAATCATTCTCAAACTGCCTTTGCCTCCGAATTTAACTATGGTTACAAGCAGGTGGTTCAGATCATAAAAGACAATCCTTCTAGCAAAGTCATCTTTACTGATGTTTATGGCCAGCCATACATCTACTATGTTTTTTATACCGCGTATGACCCCGCCACTTATCAGCAGGAAAAAAACTTTGTTAGTGGGGGTTTGGATGTGGGTCTAGTCAGCCATGTCGGAAAAGTGGAGTTTCACCAATTCGGGAGTAGCGAGCTGGGGCTGTTCAAAGACACTCTCTTTATTGGCACCGAAGGCAATATCAATAATCAATACGACATTTCCGGTCCTAATGTAAGCTTGTTTAAACAAATCGAGACTCCCGACCACCATATTCTTTTCCGGGTTATCAAAACCAAACCCTAAATGAAAAAATATTTACCACTCATCTTGATTCTTTTCCTCGCCGGTTTACTGCGGTTGGTCGCTCTGGACAAATTTCCCGCGGGTCTAAATGCTGACGAGGCTGCCATTGGTTACAATGCCTGGTCTCTTCTGCAAACCGGCCGGGACGAACACTCGGTCTCCTGGCCCTTGGTCTTTAGATCCTTTGACGATTACAAGCCGCCGGTCTATTTTTATTTAGTCTTACCCTTTGTCAAAATTTTGGGTCTTAATGTTTGGTCTGTCAGATTGCCTTCGGCCCTTCTTGGGGTGGCCTCGGTGTTTTTGGTTTTTCTTTTGGCCGGGAAGCTGGTGCCAAAAAATAAATATTTCCCGTCTCTCTCTGCCTTACTCTTAGCTATTTCACCGTGGCACTTGCAGTTTTCCCGCGGTGGCTGGGAAGTAAATGCCGCATTATTTTTTATCCTCCTAGGTATTTGGGCGTTTTTTAAGGCTTTAGAAAAACCTAAATTTATCTTTTTATTCGTCATCTCACTTGCTCTTAGCCTCTATACCTATCACTCGGCGAGACTCATTTCACCTCTACTGGCTTTATCACTAGTGATACTTTATTGGCCACAACTTTTTCAACCCCAAAAATTGAAGTTATTGATCGGTGCCACCATCTTTGGACTCCTTTTATCGCTGCCCTTGGCCAGTCAACTTTTATCCAAAGAAGGCCAGTCCAGGTTTGCCGGCGTCTCCGTCTTTGCCGACAGCGGGCCACTTTGGCAGGCACTTGAACTGCGTCGGGCCCATACCCCGGAAACCATTTTTGTCAAAGCTCTTCATAATCAGTATCTTTCTTACGGCCTGCGTTTTGTCAAAAATTATTTATCTCATTACTCTCCCCGTTTTCTCTTCATTGTGGGAGATGAAATTGCCCGCAGCAAAGTTCCCCGCATGGGAGAGAGCTACCTCTTTTTAATTCCCTTCTATGCTCTTGGTTTGTTTGCTCTTTTAAAGCTCGACTCTAGAGAAAAACAATTTATTTTACTTTGGTTTTTAATAGCACCATTGGCCGCCGCCCTGACCTTTCAATCTCCTCATGCGTTAAGAGCCCAAAATATGGTTATTCCCTTAAGCCTCATCACGGCACTGGGATTAGCGGTGGTGCTAAAACTACTGGCTCGATACAACTCCAGGTGGCTTTTCTCGACAGTGATCGGTGTTTTGGCCTTGGTTGCCGGTTACTCTGTGAGCCGATATCTCCACTTGTACTATATTCACTATCCTCAAGAATTACCTTACGCTTGGCAGTATGGTTTTGATCAAGTAGCGGCTTATACTCAAGCCAACGGTAGCCAATACGACCACATTCTTATCTCCGATCGTTATGATCAGCCATATATTCTCATGGCTTTCTTCCTCCGATATCCACCTCAAACTCTGCAAAAGGAGCTCGTTATGACTCCTCGGGATAAATTTGGTTTCTCCACCGTCCGGCAGTTTGGCAAGTACGAGTTCAGGGCTATAAACTATGAAGCCGATAAAAAACTTAAAAATACCCTTATAATGGCGACTGATGAGCCGGTCGATGACCGAGCCGTCATCTTTACTATCTTCGACCCGGCCGGAAAACCGATGTACAAATTCATTCCCACCGCCAAATGAAAAAACGCCAAACTATTTCCGTCACTCTCGCGTCGTTCAATGAAGAAGATAATATTGCCGCATGTTTAAACTCTGTTCGTGGCTGGGTGGATGAAATTATTGTAGTCGATGGGCACTCCACCGATGGCACAGCCAGAATCGCCAAATCACTTGGGGCGATAGTCCTGCACCGGGAAAATAATCCTCTTTTTCATATCCAAAAAA
>JAHFKQ010000033.1 GCA_023245265.1 Candidatus Collierbacteria bacterium | reverse complement strand
TTCTTGGACCGCGGCATTGACGATTTTATCTTGGTAACCGGGAGCGGTAAAAGCAAAGACATGGGGACCCGGGCTAACATCACTGGTGATAGGAGTAAAGCCGGCAGGTTTGCCATCGATACTGACAGTGGCGTTGGCCGGAAGACTGATAATACTGACGGAAGAATCTTTACTGTTTGCCAGCTTCTCAAAAGAGAGAGTGTAGCTATGGGACTTGTCCGGAGTAGCGCCAAATTCTCGATGAATAGTGGTCAGAGTACCGCTAACTAGATTGACCTTTCCTTCCCAGGATTGGCCAGAGTCGACCGCGGTCATTTGAATAGAAGCATTGCCGGGATCGGTATTTTCGACATAATAAGGGGTCTTGCCAACAGATTTACCATTGATAGTCACATTGGAATCGGGGTGGGAGGTTACTTGGATACCGGCTTTTTTGGCAAAAGGATTGAGCTGACAGCCAGCGAGAAAAACTGAGAGTAAAAGAATGGGCAGTGTGCGTAAAAGTCTGGTCCTCATATTTACAAGTTTAACACGAATTAGTTTTTATCCTAGAAGAACTTTTGAGGCCGGAGAGGGAATCGCCCTCAGTAAAACTTATCAGTTTTCTTCGGGACCGGGCTCGACAAGATCGTTACGAGCTTGTCTGCGCCATATTCGATTCCCGGTCAAAAAATAATCCTCCGCAAGGGAGGATTTTTGTTTTTGAGGCCGGAGAGGGAATCGAACCCTCGCATGGAGGTTTTGCAGACCTCAGCGTTACCACTTCGCCACCCGGCCAGTTGTCACGCACCATTTTACCATTACCGGAGGATCAGGGATGCTCGCCTAAAGTATTACACACTCTAAGTGTTTCTTCGATGAGGCGGTTGGAGTAGCCCCATTCGTTGTCGTACCAAGAAAGAACTTTGACCATAGTGCCGTCGACGACACGGGTCATTTTGAGATCGACGATGCCGGACTCGGAACGGCCGATGATATCGGAAGAAACTAATGGTTCTTCGGTAACAGCCAAGATACCTTTGAAACGGGGGAGGTGAACAGCGTCCATAAAAATTTGATTGACCTCCTCGACCGAGGTGGACCGCTGAGTGATAAAGGTAAAGTCGGTAATAGAGCCGGTGATGACGGGCACACGAAGAGCAATACCATCGAAGAGGCCTTTTAGTTCGGGGATTGCCAGGGTTGCGGCGATGGCGGCGCCGGTACTAGTAGGAACGATATTGGCGGCCGCGGCACGACCACGACGGGGGTCCCGATGAGAATTATCTTGAAGATTTTGATCGTCTGTATATCCATGGACAGTGGTGAGCATGGCTTTGAGAATACCAAGTTTTTCGTGAAGCAGATCGGCAACAGGGGCGATGCTATTGGTAGTACACGAAGCATTACTGATAACAGAGATCGTATTTAATTTATCTTTGCCTAGAATTTCTTCGTCATTCACACCCAAAAGGGCAGTCGGAATGCCTTCACCTTTGGCCGGAGCGGAGAGGACGACCATCTTGGCACCACCTTGGAGATGGAGATTGGCTTTTTCGAGAGAAGTAAAAACACCGGTACACTCGATGACAACACCGACTTGGTATTGAGTCCAGGGAATTTTGGCCGGATCACGCTGAGCCAGCACGGGAATTTTAAGAGTTTTAGTGGGATGTTCGATGATTAAATAGCCGAGCAAGGGGTTGGCATCGGTGACAGCTTCGGGTTTTTGGACTTCTTCAGAGGTGATGGAGTAAGGAATGTGACCATAGGCAGTGTCGTACTTCAGGAGATACGCCCATCCCGAAACACCCTGAGAACCGGAAGTGTTGATGGCGGCAAGATTGGAGTCGTTAAGGTGGCTAGCGAGCCAGACACGGGTGGCAGAGCGACCAATGCGGCCAAAACCATTGATGGCGAAGTTTGTCATATTGGGCAGAAAATGTAACTACTTAAACTTTAGCACAAGGAAGCACTCAATTAGAAATTGCTGGTGCCGACGAATAGTTCGTCGGGTGTAGAGAGAATTAACTTGACGGCGTCGGGGGAGGAGAGGGGGGCAATCATGCCGGAAGGCTCGGGTTTTTTGACATCGTTTTTATCAAGGAAATAATAAGGGCGGCCTAGGGGAACAAAACCGACGCCACCATAAAGAGGTCCTAACCTGGGAATATCTGTACAGAGTAGGGCGAAGTCGCATCTGGTGGAGATCTCATGGAGTGTGTCACGGAGAAGCTGGGTGGCGTAGCCATGATGACGGTAATCTTGGTGGGTGACGACACCCCCGATACCGGCGAAAGAATAGGTTTGACCCCGATATTCCAGCTGACGAAAAAAGACCACGAGTCCGGCCACAAGAACATCATCGACAACGAGCTCAGCAATGAGATCAGGAAAGTCAAAAAAATCTTGACTGGCATCATCTTCGTGGAAACGGGCTCCCCAGTGTTGGGTGGAAAACGATTCAAAAAGTTCGTCTTGGGCCTGGGTTGGTTGGTGAGTGAAGTTGGTCTGGGTAGCCATGGTTATTTTGAAAGGATTTCCTGGAAGGGATGAGTACCGGTGGCCAGGAACTCAAGCATGGCGCCGCCACCCGTGCTGACGAAGCCAAAGTCGGTATAGTTGAAGCCCAGAGCGGGGATAGCGGCAAGAGTGTCGCCCCCTCCTAAGATAGTCAAGGCAGAGCTACTTTTGAGGGCTTGGAACACCTCTTTGGTGGCTTTGGCATGGATTCCGTCCTCGTAATAGCCCAGGGGTCCGTTGAGGACGACGGTCTGTGCCTCAGAGATTGTCTGGACGAAGAGGGTAGTGGCTTCATCGTTCAAATCAAGGCCATCCGGCGTGAGGTGGTTAGGAGAAGCAAATTTGCCGCCGAGGAGGGCACGATCAAACTTAGGCATGATGGATTTCAAAATTTCGAGCTTGTCCAGCTTCGCTCCGGAAGCCAGGAGAAGGGTGGGGTGTTTCGGGTGGTCGAGAATTTGTTTGAGGGTGTTGACTTCCATTTCGAACCTAAGCCCGGCATAAGTAGGCAGGAGTTCGGGTATTATTTGGAGACTGGTCGAAGGGCGGTAATTAGCAAAAGCCTCATAGACATAAAGATCGGCACCGGTAGACAAAAGCTCACCGAATCCCCTGTCTAATTTTTCTTCACGGGAGTCGAACCTTAAATTTTCCATTAGGGCGAGAGGAGATTCCCCTGTCCAACACTCCCCTGGAGAATAACCCGAAACAATGAAGGAAATAGGCTCATTTAGCAGTCTTTTTAGCTCTTCTAGGACTGGTTTGAGGCTGGCCGCTGGATCTATACCTTCTGGGCGACCTAGATGCCCTATTATGCAGGTACGGCGAGCACTTGCCAGACAGAGCTTGAGGGTGGGTATGAGCGCCTCAAGACGGAAGCGGTTCTCTACCCTGCCGTCCTTAATAGGCACATCGAGGTCGGCTCGGAGGAGGACATTTTTGCCCTTAAGGGCATCGGCTGTAAGCATAGATAGAGTGTAGCACTTAGGCACGATTTTGGGTCGCCGGAGGGGCTTTTGACTTGACTTTAGAGGGTTTGATGTGGTATGATACCGTTCGCTTGAGTTTTCAAGCATTTTTTGTGCCTTACGCGGGCTTTTCGCCCGCACCTATGATACAAATACTACCGAAAACCAGAACATCGCACCCTATCTCTAAGTTCTTCAGACCGATGTTCGAAAAAAGAAATATCAAAGCCGCTTTTGGTGGCTTCATTTCGATGACCACCTTAGCCTCCGGTATGTTTATCTTACCCGGAGATCAGTCTGCTTTAGCGACGGCTAATATTCAACCCTTTGACCAGGAAGTCATTATTGAGACCAAACGAAGTTTGGTCAATGTATTGCCGGAAAATACCGGTGTCTCCCAAGAGTTTCATCTGGGCCACCCCGGAATTGATATCACAGCTAAACTAGGTTCCAAGATCTATCCCCTAAAGGATGGAGTCGTGGTCCTGATGAGTGTCACCAGATGGGATTATGGCCGTTCGGTCATTATCGATCATGGAAATGGTCTACAGACCCGTTATGCTCATATGGGCAAGGTCTTCGTTCAAGAAGGTGACAAAATCACGACCGAGATGGCCGTGGGTGAAGTGGGACTGACCGGTAGAACTACCGGACCTCACTTACACATGGAGATCATGAAGGATGGCCGCACGGTCAATCCTAGACCTTACCTGACTCTGACCAGAGAGCTTTTAGCCAAGGCTAAATAAGAGATTTCAACAGTTTTCCCTAGTCTTTGTGCCCATCTATCAATGCTTTCTGTTCTGTGGATAACTGAAATATTTTGGGGAAAACTATTAAAAGCAATTTGACTAACGAGCCATAAAAAAAGACCCCGCCGGAGCGAGGTCTTTTTTGTGGGGATGATAGAAGAAGGAAGCCCTACATGCCCATGTCCCCCATGTCGGGAGAGGACGAAGATTTTTTCTCTTCCGGAATATCGGTGATGAGGCATTCGGTCGTCAGAATCATACTGGCGACGGAAGCAGCGTTCTGGAGCGCCGAGCGAGTTACTTTCACCGGGTCGAGGATGCCGGCTTTGAGCATATCTTCAAATTCGAGCGTCAGCGAGTTAAAGCCGAAAGAAGGATTTTTGTTTTCTTCGACCTTCTTGACCACCCAGCCATCGTCGGAACCGGCATTCTTGGCTAGCCAACGGAGAGGTTGGGAAAGAGATTGCTTTACTATCTCAATGCCTACTTCTTCGTCGGAGTTGTCGGCCTTGATGGTTTTGAGGGCTTGACCGGCGCGGATGAGGGCGACACCACCACCGGGGACGATACCCTCGTCGATAGCGGCTTTGGTAGCACCGACGGCATCCTTGACTCTTTCCTTAAGTTCATTCAGCTCAACTTCAGTAGCGGCACCGACTTTGATGACGGCGACACCGCCGGCAAGTTTGGCTAGGCGCTCAGCCAACTTGTCTTTATCAAACTCGGAAGTGGATTTTTCCAACTCGTGACGAATTTGCTCCAGGCGAGCTTTGAGCGACTTCTTGTCACCTTTACCGCCGATGATCTGAGTGTTGTCTTTATCAGACCAAACACTGTCGGCCCGACCGAGGTCGTCAACAGTAACAGAATCTAATTTACGACCGGTATCTTCGGAAATGAGAGAACCACCGGTGAGGATGGCGATGTCTTGGAGAAGAGCCTTGCGGCGGTCACCAAAAGCCGGAGCTTTGACGGCGAGAATGTTGAAAGTCCCCCGCATCTTGTTCACAACTAAAGTAGCCAGCGCTTCGCCTTCGATATCGTCGGCAATGATGACGATGTTTTTACTGACCTTCATAGTATTTTCCAAGAAAGGTAGTAAGTCGCTAATAGCGGAAATCTTTTGGTCGGTAATTAAGATGTAAGGATTTTCGATGACAGATTCCATACTGGAAGTGTCGGTGGCAAAGTAAGACGAAGCATAACCTTTGTCAAACTGCATACCGTCCTTGTGTTCGATTTCGAATTCCATACCTTTGGATTCTTCGACAGTGACGACACCATCACGACCGACAAGTTTAAGAGCTTCGGCAATCTTGGCCCCGATTTCCGGATTTTGGGCGGAGATGGTGGCAACGGATTGCCAGTCTTTCTCGGAAAGGTCGGTCTTGATTTTAGTTAGCTGAACGACGACAGCGGCGACGGCTTTATCGATACCTCGCTTCATCTGCATCGGATTGGCTCCGGCGGTAATATTCTTCATACCGGCCAAGACAATTTGCTGTGCCAGTAAAGTAGCGGTGGTGGTGCCATCTCCCGCGATGTCGTTGGTGCGACTAGCGGCTTCTTTGACGAGCTGAGCCCCCATGTTTTCAAAAGGATCTTGGAGCTCGACTTCTTTGGCGACTGACACCCCATCATGAAGAACGGTGGGTGAACCCCATTTTTTATCGATAGCAACATTCCGGCCTTTGGGACCGAGGGTGGTAACTACGGCGTGAGCTAATTTATTGACGCCGGCAACTAATTTAGTGCGGGCTTCTTCTCCGAAAATAATTTGTTTGGCCATATGATTTATTTGACAATTGCTAATATATCGTCGAACTTGAGGAATTGATACTCGATGTCACCGACCATGACTTCGTTACCGCCCCATTTTTTATAGAGAACAGTATCCCCCACCTTGGCGGGAGATTCGACGACGACACCGCGATCGTTACTGATTTTGTCACCAACTTTTAAAACGGTGCCGTACTGGGGTTTCTCGGTGTGAGTATCGGGAAGATAGAGACCGGAGGCGGTCTTCTTCTCTTGCTTGGCCGGCTCAACCAAAAGGAGGCCCGGGGCGGGTGCTAACTTTTTAACGGTAAGGGTGTTAACCATAAGATTGATTAAAATAATAATCTAGCTTGTTGAGTATACTCGAAGTAGCAGAAAATAGCACTCGAGTATCTCGATTGCTATTTTATAAACCAAGGGAAAATTTTGTCAAGACCCTAGAGGGCGGCGCCTTGGAAATTGGGACAGTTTGCTTTATACCAGTCCATGGCTTCGTCAGAGCAAGCTTTCTTTTTGATTTCGTCAAGAATTGGCATACAGTCGACATAGCCATTGACGGGACATTGATATGGCATGGCGGTTGGTGGAACGACAATGACAATTTTTTCGAGTATGTAGTTAAATTCGTCAAGAACAGCACTCTCGGTTGATGTGGCAGGCATTTCTATAAAACCAATTGAGGTTGGTGAAGTATAAAAACTATCAGATTTGGATTCACACACCTGGTATATTGGCTCTTCATCTGCAGAAGGAAGCGACTTGGACCACCTCCAACTAAGTCGATCTTTGTTGAGGGAGTGGTACTCGCCAAAAGATGTTGTCAAACCTTCGATCTTAGTATCATCAGGGTAGAGACATTGCCTGACTTCTCGATCTACATACTGAAGAATACTAAAAGTATTCTTACCTTTTTGTAAAGTTAGACTTGATAATCCGGCGCCGTAGCCGGTACTGGGAGTATTTTTGTATGCCTTAATGGTCCAAGTCGTTGGATAATAAACCTGGTAGGACTTGAAGGTGGAAACGGGAGATTTGACCGTCATCATGTTCCACTTTAAGTTTAATAAAGCCGAAGGAGTGGCGGTCGGAGTAGGAATGGGGGTGATCTCGACAGTCGGGCTGACAATAACCTGGGTGACGACCGGAGTCAAAGAAGTATTGGGAAGAGGAAGGATGGTGCCCGAAGGCATGGGAACAAAGCGCGAAGCTAAAACACCGAGAAAAGTGCCCAAAAGAATAAGAGCTATGCCTATGAGAATAGTTCGCAACAGAGAAGAAGATTCCGGAGCGACGGGAGGGTTAATAGGCGTCGTCGGAGCCGTCGGGAAGGGAGGATTTTCCGGTTTTGGAGGGAGATCCGGGGAAACGATTGGTGGGAGGGTTTCCGAGAAGATTGGTGAGGGGGTCGCCGGAGAGATCATCGGGGCGGCCGACTCGTCCTGTCCCCAAGCTCGGGGTGGAGTGTAGCTGACTTCCTCTTGAGCTGCCGGGGTGACTGGGGCGGTCGGAGTAGTCTCTTCGAGGTTCATGAGGGTATCGTCTGGGCTGATCATTAGGTCTTGTTCGGGGTTCACCGGTAGGTTCGGATCCATTTTTGGTTGGTTGATTGGTAGACAAGAGACCTTGGTCTTTAAGTAACTGGAGAAGGTTGCTGATCATCCTCAATCTGCCTCCAGTATTGGTCTCTTTAATTAGTTTATACGCTTCATCAAAATTTAGCCATTTCAAATCGTCAAATTCGGTAGCTCCAAGAGTGATGTCGGTCGTTTTGGCATTGGCGGTATAGAAAAAATAAGATTTGCCTTTCATAACGACCGGCTCACCGGCATCGGTTACTAAATCGCGCAGACCCTGTTTACTTGGAGGAAACTCGATTTTATCGACAGAGACCAGATGAATGTCAGGATCGCAGGTTTTGAGAAAGTCTTCGGTCACCTCTTCACCGAGTTCTTTGGCAAAAGCCTCTTTGATAGTTTGTTTGTTCTCCACTCCCCCTTGGGGTAGGAGCCATTGGTTAAAAGATTTTTGGTAGGCAAGAAGAATTTTTTTATTATTTAGAAAACAACCGACGATACTCGGCCGGAGACCTTGCTTTCG
>JAHFKQ010000032.1 GCA_023245265.1 Candidatus Collierbacteria bacterium | reverse complement strand
CTGAAGGGACCGACAGCGTTAACATCAAGAATATTTTGAAAATCGGTGGCACTAAAAGAAACTGTGTCTCCAGAGGGATTGATGGCAACTAGGTTTATCAAACCGAAGAATTTTTTTTCTCTTTTAATTACGAATTGAACTGCCTTTTGACAAGAGCTCGTTTCAGAAATATTTAATTTGAGAGGGACGAGATATCTACTCTTGGGTAGGCTACCCCGATGGAGGTGATAACCGGCATAGACTTTGTAGCCGTTGTCAACGAGCTGCCGACAAAGAACAAAACCAAGTGAAGATGAAGCTCCAGAGACAATGATGACAGGTCGCATGGGGGTATTTTATACCTTATCCGGCTATTAATCGTTTTCTCCGTGTTGACCTAACTGCTTGGGAGAAAAATCCATCATGTGGCCAAGAAAGCGCCAACCCGCCATAAAGAGGAATTTGATATCGTCAAGATTTCTAATTTCCGTAATTTTGCGTAACATAAATTTGGGACTTAAAAATGACTTGTATAAATCTTGGGTGAGTTCTAGAACCTGTTTTTCAGTTAAAGGAGACTTCATGACTGGCTTGCGCATGTCATAGTCATCATAATCTTCGGATAAAAGCCACCCTTCTTTCTTACATTCTTTCCAGAGTGGTGTCCCCGGATAAGGGATAACGACGGTGGCTTGAAGAGTGTCTACAAATCCTTTATCGAAACACTTTTTGGCCAGCTCGACGGTGTTCCGGGCATCTTCGTAAGTTTCCCACGGGTAACCCATCATGATGGTCAGGTGAGGGTCCAGACCGCCTTTCTTGGCCATTCGGACGCCCTCTTCAATCTGGGCAACCTTTACTCCCTTATCGAGGTGATCCAAGGTGTATTGATTAGCTGATTCCATACCATAAAGAATGAAGCGGAAGTTGGCCTGGCCCATTAAGTCGTAGTGCTCTTGCTTCAGAGCGTTTAGACGCATATTACAACCGTAGACGACCTTCTTGCTATAACCGGACTCGATCATCAACTCACAAAAATCTTTTAAGGGCTTGCCGATCATAAAAGTCCCGGCATCGTCAAAAATCTCCTTGACATGATATTTATCAACGACATGCTTAACTTCGGCAAAAAGTCTTTGCGGAGTGAAACGACGGTAAGACCCAATGGGGTTAATGGTGTGATCCCAGACACAGAAAGTACAACGGTTCCACCAGCAGTCCCGACCAGAGTACATATAGGTAGCGGGAGTGTATTTATAGTTGCCGTTATAGACGGAATAAAGTTCCCATTTGGTTAAATCTCGATCGACGAAAGGGAGTTCATTTAAGTCATGAGCGATACTGGGTTCCCCAGAGTTGGCATAGACGGCTTTACCTTTTCTCTTGATGGTCTTGGCCGGCTTCTGTTTGAGGTGCTTATCCCCCACCCTCCACCAAACTCCACCTTCCAATTTAGTGCCTTGACTAAGATGGTCCAGAAGATTAACGATGACGAAGTCATAGTCACCTCCGGTAATAAGATAATCGACCTTACTATTCTCTAGCATCTCTTCCGGGGCAAAAGTGACATGATCCCCTACCCAGACCAGAAGTAATTTGGGGAGTTCTTTTTTAAGAACTTTTGTTAGAGCCCAGTGTTTTTTGACAATGGGAGACTTGGTTTCCACCATTAAAACATCCGGCTTGAATTTCTTTAGTTCTTTCAGCCATTCCTTAAATGTCTGTTCTTCGGCAACTCCATCCATCCATTTGACGGTATAGCCATGTGCTTTGGCGTTACTCGCAGCATATGCCGGGACCATAGGATAGATAAAAGTCTTGGCGTTGAAGTATTGAAACTGACGATTTTGAGAAAGCAGCATCACCCCTTTATCGGAAGGCATGGGGGGGTAACCCACGACTAACCTCAAAGGCTTGTTAGTTCTGGTAGATTTAGTTTTTTTTGGCATGTAATGGAATTTGTTTGTATAGATTCCCGATCAGGTCGGGAATGACGATTACGGAAAGACTTGATGACCGGTTTTATCTTTGATAATAATAGCAAGAATCGGACAACTGCGGGCCGCTTCCAAAACACTTTCCAAGGGGTCCCCGTCCGGATCGGAAATAATAGCCTTGCCATCCGAGTCCCTTAAGAGAAAGGTTAAGGGAGCGGCAATCGAACAAGGACCGGCGGAGATACATTTGTCCAGATCAACAGTAATTTGATAGCCATCTTGACGAGTGGCTTGGCTAAGGGAGTCGGTGGTCGTGACTTTTGACATGTGGGTATTATTTTATCAGTAATTATATAGATCTCCGCGTTTATAGGATCACAACCATTACCGTGTTAGTTTGTCGGTAAAAAGAAAGCCTTGGAGAAAACGGAGACCATACCAGAGATGAGTGATTAAAATAACCGGGATCGAAATAAAACCCTGAAATAAGTTTTTTGATTTATTAATAATCCAAAAAGAGTTATAGATCAGGCATAAAAAATATAAGATGAGACCGAGCCGACCGAAAAAATGCAGATAACTGAATGGTGGCTGAGCCAAGACAGTGAAAAAAAGAAGGTAGCAGAGGCCCAGGACTAAAAGGGAAGGAGCGAAATAGATGGGTTTAAGAGATGTTTCCGGGAGAATATGAGCGAAAAAACCTCGATGAAGGCCAAAATTGCCATTCTGAACCAAATGACTTTTCCAAAGTGGCCGACGGTGGTGATAAACCAAAACCCTGGGATCGTAAATTATTTTTTTCTGCAATTTGTGAGTTAGATCGAGACATATCTTGGTATCCTCCCCTGGCCAAAAATTTGAGTCGTAACCACCCACTTTGACAAAATCCGATTTTCGGATAGCTAAGTTCATCGAAGGATAATCGTCAATATATATTTTTTGGGCCGGTAAAAAGCGATAAGTGTAAGCCCCCGAACCCATCGGCGAGGCAGAGGCCCAGCCAGAGGCTGCTTCTTGCCAACCGACACCGGGAGGGGTGACACCGGGACCGCCGACGCCGGCTATTTTGAGCTTTCTAAAATGAGGTACCAGATTTTTGAGCCAGTTTGGATCGGGAAAAGCATCATCGTCGATAAAAGCCAGAATTTCTCCTTTGGCCATCCGAGCACCAATATCGCGCTTCTCAGCCGGTCCGACATAATGGCCAAAATATTTTTGACGCAGCTTGGGATACTTGAGATTTACCCGATAATCGGATACCAGGATAATCTCAAAATGATGATAGGTTTGCTTTTGAATGGCCTCCAAACACTCCTTTAAGTATGGATTTTTCTTTTTATAATTGACAATGATGATACTAACGAGGGGTAGAAATGGCATCATTTATATCTTAATCTAAGATTGGGGTCCCCCTCCCAGTGATCTTGATGACCATCGTCGTAGTAATGCAAGAAATAGGTTCGATAAATGATGGCCAGATAATCAATAAAGTAATTTTGAATCGACGATAAGCCGACATTACTCATAAAATTGTGCGTAATTTCGACCGGAGATTCATAGATACGGGTAAAGCCAATGCGATTGGCGATGGTCAGCATTTCCAAGTCAAACGCCCAGCGTTTGACAATCATTCTGGGTAAAACTTTAACCAAAACATTTCGTTTAAAAACCTTAAGACCGGTCTGGGTATCGGAAACATTTAGACCAAACACAAACTTGGTCGCCTTTTGAACCAAAAATGAGAGGATTATCCGAGGCCAAGGGTAGACAACTTTGCTGGCATGATGTCTTTTGCTGCCGATAATGATATCGGCGTCGTACCACTTCATATGCTCCAAGGCCAGCCCTATGCCCTTGGCATTTAAGTCTGACCCGGCATCAATAAAAGCGATAATACCTCCCCTAGCGCGGGCCATACCAAAGCGGACAGCATACCCCTTGCCTTTATTTTCTTTGTAGGAGTAGATTTTAATATCCCTCCCCCGCATTCTTTTCGCCAGATCATAAGTCCGATCACGACTGTTTTTTAATCCATCTACCACGCAGATGACTTCATAAGGTCGATTTAATGAATGGAGATAAAACTTGATTACTTTTAGATCTTTAATAATTGTCCGGCAGTTAAAGGCGGGGACAATGACCGACAAAAGATGGTGGTCAACGACACCTGTTTTAAAACTTTTCTTTTTGGTCCGGGAAAGCATGAGCAAATTTTACAGCTAAAAAGCTATTTTACCTGGTGAGTTTGGTGGCGAAAAAAGGATCCGACGAGCAAAAAAACCAACAGCAGATGAATGGCAAAATTAGACCAAATAATACCTGAAAAAGAACTCCGATTAAGATAAACCACCAACGGTTGAATTAAAGTGGCTCCCAAAAGAAGAAAATTGGCTTCCGGATGTCCGGTGGCCATCAGAAATGAAAGAATAAACTGACTTAAGGCAAAGAAGACCATCGAAAAAGCAAATACCGATAAATAAGGTGAGACGGCGAGATAGGCCGAACCGGAAAGAGCTTGAACGATAAGAGTTGGAAATAGAGTAAAAACTCCAGCCCCTAAAAAGCCTAAAGTCAGTAGCAACCCTCCCAGCTTGAAAAAAACCGAGTTAGCTGAACCGGAGACCGTATGACGATGAGTAGCAATAGGCAAAGTAAGAGTAATGAGAGGTGTCAGACCAAACAAGATCATCCGGCCAAGAATGGAAAGGGCCGAATACAAGCCGGAGAGATGAGCGTCGGAAAAAGCTCTGACAACCAGGATATCCGTGGATATTAAAGAGAGGGTTCCCAGAGAGTATAAAAAACTAAAACCGGTAAACCCTCCTAAGGAAAAAGAACGGACTGGTTTCCCGGCTATTTTAGGATAGATAAATGGTTTGATCTTCCAAAAAATAATTAAAGTACCAAGAAGATTGGCAATCAATTGACCCAGTACGGCCCCGGTAGCACCAAACCCGGTGCGGATAAAAATAATGGAAAGACCGATGGTCAAGAAAATACTAACAAAACCTACCACCGAAACGAAAATAAATTTTTGGAAAGCAGTGATATAGGAAGTAATGACAGTTTGAAAAAGTGAGACAAACGAGCTAAACCCAAGAACTATAAAGGCTACCGGATGTGCCTTGAAGATAACCGCCAGAGGATTAGCAAAAAGTAGTAAAAAGAATCCTAAAGTGACCGTGATCGGACTGAGTGTCTTAAGTAAATAATAGAAAAAAAGATTAATCGCGTCCAGGTTGTTTTTGGCTTTAAAATCAGCCACAAACTTGGTGACCACAGTCGCCACGGTACCCATGGGGATACTGAGTATATAAATCAAAGATAAATAGGACAAAAATTCTCCATACTCGGCAGGAGCCAACAATCTAAGCAGGACCAGGTGAAAAAAATAGCGGAAAATGTTCTGAGTAAAACTCGCCACATAAAAAATCAGAGTATTTTTGGCAGTAGGAGTGGACAAAGTCTTGAAAAACCGACGCATGAACTAGTTTAACATCAGCCGATAAAATAACCTCGGGTAAAAAGAACAATACTGTATATCGAACCGACGAGACAGAGACTGTAGTATAAAAAACGAAAATAAGGATGTTGTTTTTCAAGCCATATGGCGAGAAAAATAAAGATGGGAAACATGCTCAAGGCAAAACGCGGAACCCCCATAAATGAGCCGGAAAAACTTGGCAACAGAAAGGTTAACAGCGTAAAAAGCCAGTAGGAAAAACGAATCTTTTTAAAAGAAAAAATGAGAATGAATAATATGGAAATGGCACAAAATAGTTCCAGAACGATGGTAAAAAATAAAGGATCCAGATGATCGGTAAAGATAAGCATCTTTGAATAACGAAAGAAAACTTGATGAATGAGGATTAATTTCTCAACACTCTGACCATTAAAAGCAGAATTAAGGAGGGCCGGAAAAAAACTGGTGGTGGACTTGATAATCTGAAATCTCAAAAAAAAGAGTAACCCCAGTGGAGGCAGAGTGAGCCAAATTAGACTCGGTCGTAGACAGTTTTTTAGATTGCCTTTTTGAGCCAACCAGTATTCATACAAGAGACATGGCCAGAGAAAAAGTCCGGCGATACCGGTGGCGGAAGCGAGAGCTGCTACTAAAGAGGCTAGCAGAAATGATTTTCGGCGGGCGAAGTAAAAACTGAGCACCGCGAAAAAAAACAAGAGTGAGTCGGGGTAGACGGAGCCATAAAAGAAAGCCGTTGGGAAAATCAATAACAAATATGTGACCGATCGAGCCTGTCGGGCGGTGAAGTCCAAGCTAATTAATTTAAAAAGAAAATAAAGACCAAAAATAAGCGCCAGGTGTGAGATAAGTAAGCCGGTGGTCAGATAATTCCGGACAAAATTTAGAGACCTAATAGCCAGAGGATACCCCGGGAAAAAGGCAAAGTCCGCTTCCAATCGATGGGTACTCCCATAGCCGGACTCAGCCAAATTGAGGTATCGGACGCCATCGAAGTTGGACCACATCGTAAAAACATTAGAAAAGGAAGGTGTCGGGGTTAAATTGGTGAAACGGTTGCGGGGAGCGAGAAGAAAAAGGGCCGGCAAAGCAATGAGAACGGTCATTAATCTCCAACCAAAGACTAATTTTAAAATGTCTTTGAGACTCATCGTCCGAGAACTTTTTGATAAACAGCAAGAGTCAATTTGGCAGTTTTGGACCAAGTGAAGTCTTTGGCCCGCGTCTTAGCCTTTTCTATTTGTTTGGTTATGGCCCGGGGCGAGAGTTTAAGGGCTTTGGTAATAGCTTTTTCCATCGATTTTAATTTGGTTGGCAAAAAAGTTATAGTGTCCTCCGGGTAGATCTCGGGCAAACTGGATGTTTTGGAACTCACAATAAGACACCCCGCGGTCATGGCTTCCAAGAGAGGTAAACCAAAACCTTCATAAAAAGAAGGTTGGACGAAGAGAGAGGCCAGATGATAAATCGCGGCTAAATCTTCATTCGGCACAAAACCCGGATAGATTATGTGGTTATAAACTTGTAAACGAACCAGATCGATAAGTTCAGGATGGACCGGTTTGACAATCTCTTGCAGTAAACCTTTTCCGACAATGACTAAAGGTAAATTAAGACGGTCGGTCACTTCGGCCAGAGAAGGAAGGTTTTTGTTTGGATTAGGTCCGCCGGCGACAGTCAAAATAAATTTGGCCGGAAGGTGATACTTTACTTTGACTTCGGCTAACTTGGTGGCGGTAGGTGTTTTCCGATAGATATCGTCCACGGCTAAAGGAATAACGAAGATTTTTTCCGAGGCGATTCTAAAGTACTTTTCGATATCTTTTTTGGAGTTCTCCGAATCGGTAATAATAGCCGAGACTTTCCGAAGGGACCACCATTGACGGAAAAGATTAAGCGAGCCAAGCAAACCCTTGGGATACCTTCCTGACATGACCAAAGGAGTCAGGTCATGAATAGTCACCACCGTCGGGACAGTTGGGTGAGGATGAAGAGTGGCATAAAAAAGATCAAAAAAAGGAAAATGAAGTATATCCGGCTTAGTATCGGTAAGTTTTATTTCCGGAAGTTTGGTGAGAGCCTGGGAAAGCTCGGCTAGATAAAAGCCCACTCCCCTACCCTCGGAGTGCCCTCGGCCGGCAAAAGAAACTTTAATTGGCACCATAGTCTTTACTTTTAGATAACTCCCAAAGCTTCATGTAAGAGAAAGCGTGATGGAGGCCGGAATATAGCGAAAAGACAAAGCCGGGGAAACCATCCAAAAAACCCCGGTGACGGATATATAAACTCAAGAAAGTCCTGAGGGGCTTGAAAAAAAGATAGTTTAGAGTATTCACAAAATTTATTTTGAGGCCTAGATCTTTTAATTGCTGGGCATGTAGACTGGAGTAGCGATTTTCTCGCAGTAGATAGCGGGAAAAATCCGGCGTGGCGTAGTGATCAAGATCCGATCGAAGCCAACCGGTCGGACCGTCGACGACCATCTGTTCGTGAACATCTTTGGCGGGAAGATGAGCCTTACCCCGTTGAAAAAGCCGGATGACCGGATCAGGATATTGGCCCGCATTTCGCAAATACCGGCCAAGGAAAAAATTACGGCGAGGCAGCCAATAAGCACTGGCCGGCTTGGTCAGCTTCATAGGTTCCGGAAAGAGTTTTATCACTCTATTTAACGACTGCTTTAAGGGGGAAAGCCAACGGTCGTAACCAAAATACTGACCCTCCAGTAAACCGAGAATTTCTTTCTTCATCTCGGGAGTAATTCTTTCGTCGGCATCCAACTGGAGAACCCAGTCCGAAGTGGCCGCCTCGTTGGCAATAT
>JAHFKQ010000031.1 GCA_023245265.1 Candidatus Collierbacteria bacterium | reverse complement strand
CTCTTTGTTCGAAGTGATCTTTTTGCCGTAGGTATTCCAAATTAGGCCGAAAGCGGCGTATGGGATGCCATTTGGTCGATTGGCCGGCTTTTGTTTCTGGTGGTGGTCAAACCGTTTTTTGGCTCTACTGTACTCACCACCGACATCCACCACAATATCAGACTTGGCTAACAGGTCTAAATCCCGAGTCCGAGTGACTTCTATCTCCTTACCCTCTTTTTCAAAATAGAGGCTTAGAACAGCTAAAGCGTAAACTTCGTCGGCATGAAATATGCCATCATGGGTGGCTACGGTCACTTTTGACATAAGGGATGATTTTATATTATTTCTGAGGTGGTGGACCCTGCAGGAATCGAACCTGCGACCTCTGCAATGTGAATGCAGCGCTCTAACCAACTGAGCTAAGAGTCCATATTAACTTGAATTATTATATCAGGCACGGTACACTGAGGTGATGTCCTTCTTCCGAAAACTGGTTCATATCGTCTATGAGTTCGTGGAATCCTTTGTGATTTCGGCTTCGGTTTTCGTTGTTGTCTACCTCTTCCTAATGCAGCCTCATCAAGTCAAAGGCAGTTCGATGTTCCCCACCTTCAAAGATAAGGAGTATCTTCTGACCGATAAAGTGACCTACCGCCTACGCCAACCTCGTGATGGCGATGTCATCGTTTTTAAAGCCCCTATTAATGAGAACTTCGACTTTATCAAGCGCATTATTGCTACCCCAGGGCAAACTGTGAGTGTCAAAGATGGCTTTGTCTTTGTCGATGGTAAAAAACTGGATGAATTTTACTTACCCTCTGAGTACACCACCGTCGCCGGACAGTTTCTACACGAAGGTGAAAGTTATACCGTCCAAGATGGTGAAGTCATGACTTTTGGCGATAATCGGGATCACTCTTCGGATAGCCGAGATTGGGGCCCCGTACCATACCGAAATATCATCGGAAAAGTCTTTTTCCGCTACTGGCCAGCTAAAGTGGCCGGGCTGGTAATGGAGCCTGTTAAGGCCGGTAATTAATCTTTCACTTTCTTGACTTTTGGTTAAATTGATGGGATATTACGCCCAGTTCCGCCATTTTGGCGGCATGAGTTCTTTAAAAAGGAGTGTTCGGCAAAATGGATAATAAATATATTCCTTGGATTTTGCTGGCGATCATGTTTTGTATTGTTGCACTCTTCGGTTTCTACATCTTCACCACGATACCGAACTCGCCAATTCACATCAGTTTTGGTGCTCCCCCAACTCAGCCTGGGCAACAATTACCGTCACAACCGGGCAACACCCCCAATTCTCAGCCTCAACCGGTTCTGCCAACCAATACTCCGCCACCGACATGGACCCCTGCTCCGACTTGGACACCGGCACCGACTTACACCTTACAGCCAACCTATACCCCGATTCCGACCCAAATACAGGAAGCAATGTTCACGACAAATCAGCCGGCATTTTGTCGTACTGGACCAAGTGAATTGATCTGGCCGGAACCACAAGAAGGATTAAATAAAGACCAAACGGTCAAAATTGTGGGAAAAAGTTCACCTGAATGGGGGCTTTGGTGGTACATCGAAAAAGCATCCGGTTCGCGTTGTTGGGTTTATAGCGAGCTGGGCTCAACTTCCGGCAATGTTGCTGGGGTACCTGTAAAAACAGCTCCGGCCACCCCAACCCCTGCACCCACGGCCGCATATATTTATGTCAATCTCACCAATAACCAGGGTGTGGATATCTGCCATGTCTGGCTGAAGCTTCACTCAGGAACCAACTGGATTGACTTGCTGTCAGGCGGAATTCTGCCTCCGGGTGGAACTTTGACCTTTTACACCTCACCGGGCAAATATGATATCGAAATTTATGATTGCGGTGGAGTGATGATCGACTCCGGAAACGGCGTCAAGATCGACTCCGCACATGCCAACTGGTGGACTCCCTAATTAGTTCTTTCGCCCCGCTTAATTGCGGGGCTTTTTTATGAAACAAAGCTCAGTAGTCGGATGATTCTTCGACGGTCGGAGTAGAGGAAACGGCAGACATGGGAGCAAATGGATTGGAAAATGGTTCAAAAGGATTGGAATAGGTGTTTTCGGTTTCGGTTTTGGTTTCGGCCACCTCGATGATAGTTTCGGAAATATTTTCGGTCATCTGACCGGGAACTAAAGAATCGTGGATTTTTTGAATTTGTTTTTCGGTCTCTTCCGGGTTACCTTTTAAAACGATGTTGATCGCGGTTTCCATGCGGGAACGACGCATTTTGACGACGGCGTTTTCACCAATGGATTTTTGAATCTCACTCGCCATACTATCAATAGACTCATTGACGGTTTTGGTATTGAAGCCATCACTTGGCTTGGAACGATTCATGGTTTTCTTGAAGCGGCGAGCCAGCTCTTCGGCCCGGCGGACGGAGCCTCCTTCACGAAGAATGATTTTGTAAGCTTCAATCATGGTTTGAGTATCGGGAATGGCGGCTAGAGCCCTGGCATGACCTTCGGAGATGACGCCGGAGATTAGACCGTCTTTTAGCGCATCCGGAAGCTCCAAAAGGCGAAGAGTGTTACTGACGAAAGCTGGACTTTTGCCAACGCGCGAACTGATGTCCGAGTTTCCAAGATTAAATTCTTTGATTAAGCGCTCGAAAGAGTTGGCCCGGTCAATGGGGTTAAGATCGGTTCTTTGGACATTCTCGACGATTGCCATTTCCAGCATACCCTGAGGTGAAGTTTCGATAATCCGGACAGGAACTTCTTTCAATCCGGCGAGTCTGGAAGCGCGCCAACGCCGTTCACCGGCAATCAACTGGTACCCGGCTGGAGTGTGAGCTACAACCAAAGGTTGAATGATACCGTGAGTTTTGATGGAATCGACCAGTTCGGAGAGAGATTCGGGAGTAATGACACCTCGAGGCTGAAGAGGATTAGGTTGGATAAAATCGATGGGAAGTATGGCTACCGGTTGATCGTCCATTTATTTTGCAACTACATCGACGTAATGTACGCCTTGAAGCTTGCGGAATTTGACCACTCCATCGGCCAAAGCAAAAAGAGTAAAGTCGCGTCCCAGCTCGGTGTTGATACCGGCATGATACTGAGCGCCGCGTTGGCGGACCACTATTTGACCGGTTTTGATAGCTTGACCACCAAAAAGCTTAACTCCGAGTCTTTTACCGGCTCGTTGAGAGTGTTGTCTGGTTGCGCCACCTGATTTGACATGTGCCATAGTTGTTCTGGTTTATTGACTGATTATTGATTATTTCTTTTGTAAGATAACGATCTCGCGCCGGACATCGGCATTTGGGCGTGAATAGAGGATGCCTCGTTTGAGCAAATTGTAACTCAGTTCCAGCTTCCCGTCAATGATGGAGCTTGTCTTATAGACTTGCTTTCCGGTATCGAAGCTAGGAAATACCATGACGATAAAACCCCCGGGTTTGAGAGCCTTGTGCCAGTCTTTTAAACAGCCTAGATACAGCTTTTGCAGGCCTGGGACCAAGTACTTGATCTGGTCCGGTCGGAGATTGGGTTTGCCCAAAAAAGGTTCGGTAACGATCGCGTCAATATCATAGAAAAGATCCGAGAGATGAGTAGCGTCCAAAACTGAGACTTGGGCTTCAAAACCCAAGAATTTTAGATTGGCTTGAGTTTCCCGAACCTGCTCCTCCAAAATATCGGTACCGGCAACTCGGTAGCCTCTTTCCGCCGCCTCGACCAAGAGACGCCCCGAACCACAAAACGGATCCACCAAAAGCTTACCTTGGGGGTCAAAGGGAACCAAATTGACCATACTGCGGGCAATTTTCGGGGGAAGGATACCGGCTTTGGCATTGGCAAAGGGCATATGGCGATCTTTTTTGATCCAGTGCTCAAAATTGTGTACCCAGATGGTTTTCCAGACTTCTTCCCGATGATTATCAAGCAAAAATTCATCTATACGGTGTTTTTTGAGAAGTATTGGGGACAGACCAAATTGATCCTTAGGTAGAATAAAACGACCTTTGGCTAAAACAGTCTTAAGTTCTTGATTAGTCTGATTGGAAAGCTGAAAGTTGTCGAGACAGGTGACGGAAAAATTTTTGGCGGTTACCAGATCGGCCAAAGACTCCATGACGGGTGCGACACCGGGGAGCTCCTGAGCTAGTTTGATACTACAACCGAGATTAGTGACCAATCTTTGGGCTTCGAGCTCATCAAGAGCCTCAAAAAGGTAGACATTGGGCTGATAGAGAGTCGCGCCACTAATTTGAGCCTCAATTTCGGACTCCGCCAAGGTGTTACTGGCTCCGACGAAGAGTAGAAATCGCATAGGAATTAGATATTGATAGCCTTGACGGTGAAGTGGCTACCCAACTGACGGTGACCCATGACTTTGCGGTATCGGGATTTGGCTTTAAACTTGGCCACGAGGATCTTTTCACCCTTTTGGACTTCATTCATGATGAGCTCGACTGAGGCATTCTCGACGAAGGGCTGACCAATGGTGGTCTTTTGGCCATCGTAGCTCAGAAGGACCTCTTTGACGGTAAGGGCTTCGCCATCTTTAAGATCAATTTTTTCGGCCACGAACTGATCGCCTTCCTTGAGAAGGTATTGTTTTGCGCCAAGTTGAATCACCGCGTAGAGGATTTTATCTGCCATGGGCGCAATTATATCTCAAAGGGGGCAATTAAATCAAGCTGGCGAAGCTGAAGCCCAACCATGATGGCAAAACTGAGCAGAGAACTTCCGCCATAGGAAAAAAGAGGCAGAGTAATGCCGGTGACAGGCATAATACCGAGGTTCATACCGACATTGACCGTAAATTGAAAGAAAATAAGCCAGAAAATAGACAGCGACAGTAAATTCAGGCTCCGATCTTTCAAACGAATCACATTCAAGAGACAGTATCTAAAAATGACGGCATAACAACCAAAAAGAACCAAAGCCCCCACCAAACCAAATTCTTCCACAAAGGAAGCAAAAATAAAATCAGTATGTCTCTCTGGGAGGAAATTAAGATGCGACTGGGTACCGAGCTTCACCCCCTTTCCGAGAATTTTACCGGAGCCGACTGCAATCGTAGCTTGGATAACATTGTAGCCGGCACCTTGGGGGTCTTTGTAGGGATTAATAAAGGTCTCCAAACGCTGTCTTTGGTAAGGTTTGAGAAACTTGGACTCTAGGGGAACAAAAATGATTAAAAAAACTAAGCCTAAGGCAAGTAACTTCTTGAATTGGCCGGAGAAAGCCAAAAGAGCGATGGGTAAAAATATCAGGGCAAGGGCCGAACCCAGATCCGGCTGAAAAGCGACTAGCAGTACCGGTATAAAGGCAAAACCCAGAAAGACAGACAAATCTTTCCAGGTCATTTTTTTAACCTGAGATAAATAGGCTGAATAGGCAAGGGCTAAAAGCGGCTTGACGATTTCGGATGTTTGTAAATTAAAAAAGCCTAAATCAATCCAACGCACCGAACCCCGGATATTACGGCCAACAAACAAAGTGATGAGCAAAAGGGCTAAACTTCCCAGATATAAAACAGGAGAGAGGCTAAAAAGTAGGGGTAGGTCGACTTTAGAAAGTAGAAGAAGAATAATGGTGCCGGCAACTACAAAAGTCAGCTGAGTCAAGAATAATTCCGGATAAATACTCCAGATGGTGACCAAGCAAAGGACTTGGATCAGAATGAGCGCACTGATAAAGAGACCCTTATTCGGTCTCACTTTGAGACCTAATTATCCGAATCTCGTCTCCTTTTTCCAGGCTTTTAACTAAAGTTTTTTGCTTGATTTCATCTTCGAACTGGATGGGCCAGTCTGGTAAGACCACCGAGACCAGCTCATCCATACGACAACCGGCCAGTTTGCGGGCTTCTTGAATGGCGCGGACAACTTCTCTAATTTTTCCTTTGGCGATGAGTGCCGGGGTGAGAACCAAATCCAGAGTGACTACCAGGTCCGCACCATCTGAAAATTCGACCCCTTCGACATTTAACTCATCTTTAATTAATTGAAGCAGTTCCGGTTCTTCAGTCAAATCGGTTTTGGGTCCACCAATATTGATCATAGCTAAAGGCTGTTTGACAGCCAAGCCCTTTTCTTTGCGGATCGCATGTCCCATTTCACAAATCTTGCGGATCAAAGCCATATTTTCAATCAGCTTAAAATCTATCACCTCAGGAGTATTCACTTCCGGCCAGAGAGCCAAATTGACCGACTCTTCGCCGGTAATATTGGTATAGATGAGATCCGCCATAAAAGGATTAAAAGGCATGAGAACTCGAGAAAGAACATCAAAAACGGTTCGCAAAGTACGGTAACAATTTTCTTTGTCGTCCTGATCGAGAGCGCTGGGACCGACTCTGTCCCGACTGCGTCTTATATACCAAGTCGACAGATCCGAAACGAAACTTTCGATGGTGGCCGTAGCACTAAAGGCATCGAATTTGTCCAAACTCTCCTCGACAAGCAGAACGGTCTGATTCAAACGGTGCATAATCCACAGATCAAGTTTGGAAGGTACTTTTTCAAATTCGATACTCGGCTCCCATTTCTCCAAAGCGGCATAGTTGGCAAAAAAGCGGTACGAGTTCCATAGAAGCATGTGGAAGAGCCGCTTGGTTTCGGCCGTGGTTTTATAACCAAAGAGAAGATTCCTTTCGGGGTTATGCCGGACGAAGGTCCAGCGCATGACATCCGCCCCGATTTTGTCGGCGCCTTCATTAAATTCGAGTGAGTTACCCCAAGACTTATGCATGGCCCGGCCATCTTCACCCAACATAGAGGCAAAACCAAGAACCGTCTCAAAAGAATTGGTATCTTCCAGAACGGTGCTCATGGCAATGAGAGAGTAAAACCAATTTTTGAACTGACCAGGGAAAGATTCGGTAATAAAATCGGCCGGGAACCACTGTTCCCAGTATTTTTTATCGGAAGTGTAGCTGACCTGACCGGTAGCCGGATCGACTAAAGTCGAAAAAGGAACAATGCCGGCATCAAGCCAAGGATTACCCACATCTCCGATACGAGACATTAACCCGCCACATTTATGTTTTAGTTTGACTTCGTCAATAAAAGGTTTGTGAGGAGTATGGCCGGCAAATTTATCCCAGCCGGAAACAGCTTTCGTTTGGAGTTCATCTTTACCACCGATGACTTCAAACTCACCACAGTCTTCACACACCCAAATCGGTAGAGCCAAACCCCAGTAACGGTTTTTTTTACTAAAAAGCCAGTCATGCATGTTATTGAGCCAGTCCAGCTCACGATCCAGACCGAACTCCGGTTTCCAAGTTATTTTTTGAGCTACAGCGATCATCTTTTGACGGAGGGTCCTCCCCTGCCGGTCGGCGGGATCGGCTTTGTCCATGGCAATGTACCACTCGTCGGCCACTTTCCAAACAAGCTCGGTTTTACAGCGCCAACAGGCGGGATAACGGTGAGTATAATTTTCGATTTTGAAGACCCAGCTCTCTCCAACATTTTCTCTTTCGAGTAAGTAATCCAAGATAATTTCCGGATGTTTTTTGGCATTTTGACCGGAGAGAAAATCCAGTCCGGGCAAGTAATCGGCATTGTCGGCGATGATTGGAATCAAAGGTAAGCCATACTTACGACCCAAAGCAAAATCTTCGGTACCGGCACTGACGGCAGTGTGGACCAGGCCGGTGCCCTCGGTGTTACTGATGGGCATAATGAGATGGTCCGTGGCTATCACTACATGGAATTTATCCGGATTTGTGAGTGCCACCTCTTTGACCGCCGCAAGGGCATCAAAAGGTCCGGTGTAATGCAGACCTACCAATTCTTCGCCTTTGACGGATTTTGTTATTTTTGGGGCCCCACTCTTAAAAACGGTCTCAACCAAATCACTCAAGACCCAGTACTTATTACCGCCGGAATCTTCCACCAGCGAGTAATCTTGCTTGGCATCTACAGCCACCGCGATATTAGCCGGAATAGTCCAAGGAGTAGTCGTCCAGACCAGCAGGAATTCCCGGTCCCGACCTAAGACAGGAAGTTTCAGATAGATGGATTTATGAGTCAATTCCTTGTAATCTTCTGTGAGCATCTCGTGCTGAGAAATGGCGGTTTCACAACGGGGGCACCAGGGAACAGAGTCATGACCTTTGTAAATCCAACCCTTCTCCCAACAAACTTTGAGGAAGTGCCAGATCATGTAATTATTTTCATCCGACATGGTGTAGTAGGAGTGATCCCAGTCCATAAAGTAGCCCAACCGTTTACTTTGATCGGTTTG